>JALXER010000393.1 GCA_027069385.1 Paracoccaceae bacterium | reverse complement strand
CAATTTCGGTATCCGTATGCCGCGAGGCGTACTTCTGGTAGGGCCCCCCGGGGTGGGAAAGACGCTGATAGCCAAGGCGGTTGCCGGCGAAGCGGGAGTACCTTTTTTCTATCAGAGCGGCGCATCATTAGCCCAGATATATGCGGGAATGGGTGCGAAGCGGGTAAGAGAGCTCTTCAAGAGGGCCAAAGCGGCCGCTCCGGCGATAGTCTTCATAGACGAGATAGATGCCGTGGGAAAGGCCCGCGGGGGGATGCGCAACGACGAGCGGGAGGCTACGCTGAACCAGCTTCTGACCGAGCTGGACGGGTTCGACCCCTCGGCGGGCATCGTGCTGCTGGCGGCGACCAACCGGCCGGACATCCTCGACCCCGCGCTGCTGCGGGCGGGCCGCTTCGACCGCCAGGTTCTGGTGGACAAGCCCGACAAGAAGGGCCGCGTGCAGATCCTGCGCGTGCACATGAAGAAGGTGAAGATCGCCCCCGAGGTGGACCCCGAGAAGGTGGCCGAACTGACGGCGGGGTTTTCGGGGGCGGATCTGGCCAATCTGGTCAACGAATCGGCCCTGACCGCGGCGCGCACCGGCAAGCGTTTTGTCACGATGGAGGATTTCGAGCACGCCAAGGACAAGGTGATGATGGGGTCGGAGCGCCGCTCTATGGTGATGACCGAAGACGAGAAAAAGCTGACCGCCTATCACGAGGCCGGCCATGCGGTGGTGGGCCTGCATGTGCCTCAGCATGACCCGATTTACAAGGCGACCATCATTCCGCGCGGGCGGGCACTGGGCATGGTTATGCCGCTGCCTGAACGGGATCACCTGTCGATCTCGCTAACCAAGTACAAGTCGAAAATCGCGATGGGCATGGGGGGCAAAGTGGCCGAGGAACTGACTTTTGGCGCTGAAAATGTGACCTCGGGCGCGTCGTCGGATATCCAGATGGTGACCCGCACCGCGCGCGCCATGGTGACGCAATTCGGTATGTCCAAGGAATTGGGCAACATCGAATATGTGCAACAGGATAACAACTATGGCGGCGGTAGCCAGTTTGTCGCCGGTCCCGAAGCTCGCAAAAAGATCGACGCCGAAATTCGTGCGCTGGTCGATGAAGGCTACGAAACTGCCAAGCGCATCCTGACCGAGCATGCCGAGGAATTCGAGAACCTCGCGCAAGGGTTGCTCGAATACGAAACCCTGACCGGCGATGAAATCAAGCGCGTGATGCGCGGCGAGCCTGTCCATCGCGAAGATGATGACGATGACGGCACCCCGGCCGATGACACAACTTCGGTTACCTCTATTCCCAAAGCGCCGAAAAAGCCCAAAGGGGATGGCGGGATGGAACCGCAGCCGCAAGGCTAGACCATGCCGCACAAGCAATCAGACTGGAATCCCGGGGCCTATGCAAGGTTCCGGGATTTGCGTTTGCGCCCCGCGCTTGACCTGCTGGCGCAAGTGCCCGACCTGCCTTCGGGCGATGTGGTTGACCTCGGGTGTGGCAATGGCGCGGTTGGCGCGGCGCTGGCCGGTCGGTTTAACGGGCATTCGCTTGTCGGAGTGGATAATTCCCGCACGATGCTGGCCGAGGCCAAAAAGGCCGGAGTATACGCGTCTTTGCATCATATCGATATCGCCGACTGGCAAGCCGATACGCCGCCCGCGCTCGTCTTTTCCAATGCGGCGCTGCATTGGCTGCCCGACCATGCACGGCTGCTTCCGGCATTGGCGGGGGTGCTGGCAACGGGCGGCGTGCTTGCGGTGCAAATGCCACGCCAGTTCGATGCGCCGTCACACCGGTTGTTGCGTCAAACCGCGCAAAACCTGTTTCCCGACCGCTTTAACTTTGACAGCTACGTCGCGCCGGTTGCCCCTCCGGTCCGGCTGGCTGAAATGCTGGCAGGTCTGGGCGACCTGAATATCTGGGAAACCCGGTATTTCCAAACCCTGACGACCCAATCCGACGCGCATCCGGTGCGTAACTTCACCGCCTCGACCGCCATGCGGCCGGTGCTGGCCAAGCTGGACCTGTCCGAACAAACGCGGCTTACGGCGGCCTATGACCAGGCCCTGCATGCTGCGTACCCGGTCCATAACGGCCGCACCACATTTCCGTTTCTGCGGCAGTTTTTCACCCTTACCCGCAACGCCTGACACCGGGCGCCCGCAATTTGGCACAAATTGCTCGGAGAGGCAGGGGGTCAATCCCCCTGCCGAAACGACGCTCCGATTCGTGCCTCAAGTGCATACACTTGAATACAGTGCTGGCTTTCTACCGCGAATCGGTTAGTCTTTTGCAAGTTGCGCGTCGTCTTGGGGCAAAACAGGGTCGAAAACCATCCCTTCACGCGGCGTAAAACCGGTTATCCAGAACCAAGCCCCGAAACCGTCAGCAAAGGACAGCAGCATGGCCTACAAAACCGACATCGAAATTGCCCGCGAGGCCACCAAGAAACCGATTCAGGAGATTGGCGCCAAGCTGGGCATCCCCGAGGCCGACCTGCTGCCCTTTGGCCATGACAAGGCCAAGGTATCGGCCAGCTTCATCAAGGCGCAGGAAGACCGCCCCGATGGCAAACTGATTCTGGTAACGGCGGTGTCGCCCACTCCGGCGGGCGAGGGGAAAACCACCACCACGGTCGGGCTGGCCGACGGGCTGAACGCAATTGGCAAGAATGCGATGGTCTGCATTCGCGAGGCCTCGCTTGGCCCGTGCTTTGGCATGAAAGGCGGCGCGGCGGGGGGCGGCTATGCGCAGGTGGTCCCGATGGAGGAAATGAACCTGCATTTTACCGGTGATTTCCACGCCATCACTTCGGCGCATAACCTGCTGACTGCAATGATCGACAACCATATCTATTGGGGCAATGATCTGGGGATCGACGAACGCCGTGTGGTCTGGAAACGGGTGATGGACATGAACGACCGCGCCTTGCGTGACACGGTGGTCAGCCTTGGCGGCGTTGCCAACGGATTTCCGCGCCAGACCGGGTTTGATATTACCGTGGCCTCCGAAGTGATGGCGATCCTGTGTCTTGCCAATGATCTGGAGGACTTGCAGCGCCGCCTTGGCGATATCATCGTGGCCTATACCCGCGACCGCAAACCGATCTATTGCCGCGATATCAAGGCCGACGGCGCGATGACCGTGCTGCTGCAACAGGCCATGCAGCCCAATCTGGTGCAGACCCTCGAAAACAACCCCGCTTTCGTGCATGGCGGCCCGTTTGCCAATATCGCCCACGGGTGCAATTCGGTGGTGGCCACCAAGACCGCGCTAAAGCTGGCAAAATACGTGGTGACCGAGGCCGGTTTTGGCGCTGATCTGGGCGCTGAAAAGTTTATGAATATCAAATGCCGCAAGGCCGGTCTGGCCCCCGATGTGGTGGTGCTGGTCGCCACCATCCGCGCCAGCAAAATGAATGGCGGCGTGGCGCGCGCCGACCTTGGGCCGGAAAACGTCGCGGCCGTCAAAGAGGGCTGCGCAAATCTTGGCCGCCATATCGAAAACCTCAAGGCCTTTGGTGTGCCGGTAATTGTGGCGATCAACCACTTTGTCACCGATACCGATGCCGAAGTCGCGGCGATTGTCGAATACGCCGATAGCCACGGGGCCGAGGCAATCGTTTGTAAACACTGGGAACTGGGTTCCGAAGGCACCAGGGAACTGGCGGCCCGCGTCGCGCAGGTGGCCGACAGTTGCGCCGCGCAATTTGCGCCGCTTTATCCCGACGACATGCCGCTATTCGAAAAGATCGAAACCATCGCCAAACGGATTTATCGTGCCGACGAGGTCATGGCCGACAAGAAAATCCGCGCGCAGTTGCGCGACTGGGAGGCAGCGGGCTTTGGCAACCTGCCGGTATGCATGGCCAAGACCCAGTACAGCTTTTCGACCGACCCCGACCTGCGCGGCGCACCCACCGGCCATTCTGTGCCGATCCGCGAGGTGCGCCTAAGCGCCGGAGCAGGGTTTATCGTGGTGATCTGCGGGGCGATCATGACCATGCCCGGCCTGCCGCGCAAACCCGCAGCCGAGGCGATTATGCTTAACGATGCGGGCGAAATCGAAGGGTTGTTCTAAGGTTGAAGGGCAGGGCGGTTCGGCGTAGGAAAAGGGCAGACCAGCATTGGAGAACGTCCCATGATTCTGCCCCCCGAAACCTGTCGCACCATGCCCGAACTGCGCGCGCAAATCGATGCGCTCGATCAGCAGATCATGGGGCTTTTGATGCGTCGCGTAGGCTATGTCGATCGAGCCGCCGAGATAAAGGAAACCAAGGATCTGCCCGCAAGGATCGATTGGCGGGTGGAAGAAGTGGCAAAAAACGCGCGCATCAATGCCCAAAAGCTCGGCTTTGATGCGGATCTGGCCGAAAGCCTGTGGCGCGAAATGATCGAATGGTCGATCGCGCGCGAGGCGGCCAAACTGGAAAAGGAAACGACATGACAGCAACGATCATCGACGGCAAGGCCTTTGCGGCATCGGTGCGCGAAAAGGTGGCGCAGCATGTGACGCGGCTGAAATCGGCCGGTATTACCCCCGGGCTGGCCGTGGTGCTGGTGGGCGAGGACCCGGCCTCGGAGGTTTATGTGCGCAACAAGGGCAAGCAGACGGTCGAGGTCGGCATGAACAGCTTTGAACACAAGCTGCCCGCCGATACCCCCGAGGCGGACTTGCTGGCGCTGATCGAACAGCTGAATAACGACCCCGCCGTGCATGGCATCCTGTGCCAACTGCCGGTGCCCGACCACATTAACAGCGAAAAGGTGCTGAACGCGATTGATCCGGCCAAGGATGTTGACGGGTTTCATATCTCCAACGTCGGGCTGCTGGCCACGGGGCAGAAATCGATGGTGCCCTGCACGCCGCTGGGCTGCCTGATGATGCTGCGCGAACAACATGGCAGCCTGTCGGGGCTGAACGCGGTGGTGGTCGGGCGCTCTAATATCGTGGGCAAACCCATGGCGGCGCTGTTGCTGCGCGAAAGCTGCACGGTAACCATCGCCCATTCGCGCACCAAAGACATAGAGGCCCTGTGCCGGCGCGCCGATATTCTGGTGGCAGCGGTCGGGCGGCCGCAGATGATCACCGGTGACTGGGTGAAACCCGGTGCCACGGTGATCGATGTGGGGATTAACCGCATTCCGGCACCCGAACGCGGCGAAGGGAAAATGCGCCTTGTCGGTGATGTGGAATTCGAGAGCGCCGCACAGGTCGCCGGCGCGATAACCCCCGTCCCCGGCGGCGTCGGCCCGATGACCATTGCATGCCTGCTGGCCAATACCGTGACCGCAGCGTGTCGTGCAAACCATCTCGATGAACCCGAAGGCCTGACCGCCTGAAAACCGTGCACTCCCGCACTCCAGCCATGGACTGGCTAAAGCCAGCCCACGACTTCCGTTTGGGCCGCGCCCTCGGCTTCGCCATCGGGCGGGTCGCTGCGCTAGCATGAGGTTGTGAGTGGGGGACGGTCGGGACGCGCCTATGGCGCGTGAAGGGGAGGGATATGATTGTGGTAGGGGGAGTGGCGGGCTGAAGCCCGCCCTACGCCGCCTTACGCCTGCCCTACATCTTCATTCTTCTATAAATACTCTCAGGGGGGAATTGCCGGAATGGCAAGGGGGGCGGCACGCCCCCGCGCCGAGCCGAAGGCGAGGCGCCCGGCCCAACGGGAAGAGGCTTTTTCGCTTGCGAAAAATGCCGATGACGGGCGGGAGAGGCTCGGTTTGGGTGCCGGAAGGGCAGGGCCGCGATCAGCCGTCTTTGACGAACAGGTGTTCCCAGGCGTTATTGACCAGTTCAATATTCATCTGCGGTTCAATACCCAGATACCGGCACGAAGACAGCATTTGCTCTATCAGGAACGGAGCATGATAGGCGCTGTATATATTATCGACCGTCGGGTACAGGTTCTTGATCAGGTGCGCCAGCACATCTTCCTTAAACTCCAGCGGATAATTCGCCACCGTTCTGACAAAGATTTCGATAAACTCGTCCCGGCCGGGATTGCCCACATAAATCTTGTAATGCACCCGGCGCAATGCCGCGCCGTCAAAAATCTTGGTCGGGGCGAAGTTGGTTGAAAACATCACCTTGGTATCAAACGGCACCACAAATTTCTGCCCTGATTGCAGGGTCAGAATATCAAAGCCCGACTCCATCGGTACAATCCAGCGATTGACCAGCGTTTGCGGCGGCGTGGTTTGGCGGCCAAGGTCATCCACAATAAACACGCCGCCCGACGATTTCATTTGCAGCGGTGCCTGATAAGTCTTGGACACGGGGTTAAAGTTCAGATCCAGCATATCCATGGTCAACTCGCCACCGGTGATCACCGCGGGGCGGCGACACAGCACATAGCGTTGGTCAAAATAGTTGCCGGTCAGGCGAATGGCGGTCGGGTCCTGTTCGTCGCTTTCGATCTTTGTGTGGATCAGCGGGTCGTACATCGAAATCACGTTGCCCGAATACTCGATATATTCGGGAACATAGATATTGTCTTTGAACGCATTACGGATTCCATCAGCAATAGAGGACTTCCCGTTGCCCGGCGGCCCGTAAAACAGCACCGAGCGCGGCGAGTTCACCGCAGGCCCGAGCTGGTCAAACATATGATCGTTGATCACCAGATGGCTGAGGCTTTTCTTCAGATCATCCTGGGGGATACCGGCCATTTGCACTGACTGTTTCAGCACCTGCGCCTTGAATGCTTCCAGCGGCACCGGAACCGCGCCATAGTATTCCGACTGGCTTAGCGCATCGAGCGCAGCGGTACGGCCCTGATCGGTCAGGCGATAGCGCATGTTTTTGGGTTCTTCGTAGCGGCTGGCCCCGATGGTCTCGATCTGCTTGTATTCGCGGGTGATTTCCAGCAATTCCTGCGTTAACGGCACACTGATTTTCAAGGCTTTTGAAATGGTCAGCACGTTATCCAGATTGCGCCGGATAATGGTTTTCAGCAAAATTTCCCGCAACAGGGTAATGTCAATCCCCAGATCGGCAAGGTTTTTGGGCGGTTTGGGCATCAATGACGGATTGTGGTTGATATTCAACGTTAACATCCCCTTGGTAAGGCCGGTTTCCGGACAGTTTACCGCGCAATACCGCCCCGTGGCAAGAAGCGCGGCTAAATCATTGGTTTTTTTCCAAAGAAAGGCCGTATAGTCTTGGGGTCAAACACAAAATGGAAGCCATTTCGATGCTGAATCAAAAACTGAAATTCGGGTTATTCCTGATCGGCCTGACGGCACTGGAGGCAGCGCTGACCCTTTGGCCGGCGCGTTACAGCGTTACCGGCCACGAAGGCGATATGCTGCATATGCTCGATATGGGCCTGCGCATGACGGCGGGCGAACTGCCGCATCTGGACTTCATGACCCCGATCGGCATCCTTGGGATTGCGCCGGTGGCGCTGTTCCTTGGCCTTGGCTACGGGGCGGTGCATTCGGCGGTGATGGCGGACCTGCTGGTGCTGGTGCTGCTGTTGCCGGCGCTTTGGTGGGTCGGGGTGACGCGGTTTAGCGGCCCGATGCGGTTTTTGTTTGGTGGTTACATCGTGGTGCTGCTTAGCGCGCTGGTCTTTGGAGGAGAGATTACCTCGCTCAGCCTGTCGCTCTACTATAACCGCTGGGCATGGGGCATATCCTTTGTCATGCTGGCCACGCTGCTGCTGCGGCCAAAATCCCCCATGGCCGAGGCATGGGTGCCTGCGGTGGTCATCGGCCTGTCGCTGGCGGCGCTGGCGCTGATCAAGATGACCTATTTCGTGTCCTTTGCTCCGGCGGTGGTTCTTATATTGGTGGCGCAGAAACGGTTTGGGCTTTTGCTGGCCTCTATCGGGGCAGGGGCCGCCGTGGCGGTTGCGGTTACGGCGGCGCTGGGGGTTGATTTCGTACTGGCCTATAAGGACAATCTGTTTGCGCTGGCCTTTGGCGACGTGGTGCGCGCGCACCCGACCGCCGCGTGGATCGATGTTATCGGCAGCCCGAAAACGCTGGTACATTCGGGGGTTTTGCTGGCGGCAATCCTGCTGTTTCGTAAATCCAACCGCCCCGAACAAGGGCTGGCATTGCTGATACTGGCACCGGCATTCAGCTATATCACCTATCAGAACTGGGGGAATGACCCGAAATGGCTGGTGTTTCTGGTGTTCTATCTGCTGGCCTTTCTGCCCGAGCAAGCTGCCAAACGTCAGGCCGGTCTGGGCATGGCGCTGGTGGCGCTGACGGTGATCACCCCGAGCATCATCACGCTGGCCTCGTCTCCGGTAAGGGCGATTTTTGCCAGCCCCGAGGGCCGGTTGCCGGTGCCCATCGACCCGCGTCTGGCGGATTTTCTGGTCTCCGAGCAAAAGGTCAAAGGCACCGACGCGCTGATCAATATCATCGGCATTCCGGCCTATGTGCCCGAAAACGAAACGCCGGTGGCGATCAACGGGGCCGAATTGCCGGCCTGTTCGACCTCTAACGGCGGGGTAAACACGGTGGTGCGGATGTCGGCGCAACTTGACGCCCTGCCCGAAACCCGTGGTAAACAGATTTTGATGGCGGATATTCTGAATTTGCTATGGTTGCTTGGCGATCAGGAAAGGGTGCGCGGTGCGGCGCCGTGGTATTATGACGACAGGTCGGGGTTTGATGCGGCTCAATACTTTGTGGTGCCCAATTGCCCGCTCGACAGTCGGGCGCGTAACAATATGGTGCGGCAGATGCTGACCACCGGATGGCGGCTGGAGCAACGGTTTGCGTCGTCTTTGATGGCGGTCTACCGCATTGTCAAAACTGATGAATGACGTGGTCGCCCAGATAAAGAATAAGCGCCCCCGCCATGGAAAAGCCAAACGGAAACTTGCGCCCCTGAAAGGATTTCCAGCCCTCGGGCGTTTTGCCCAAGGCCTTGAGCAGCTTTAGCGTTGCCACCCCGGCCAGCGACGTCAGCGACAGCGCCAGCACAAACGCGACCCATTCGCGCGAGGCCACATAGGGAAAGATTGCCGCCAGAAACTTAATATCCCCGCCGCCAATCGGCACCATATAGTAAAGCACCATCCCGCCGATCAGCACATACAGCCCGATCAGCAGCCGCGCCCCGTATTCATCAAGCGGCAGGATAAGCGGCCCTGCGGCAACATAAACCAGAAAAACGGCAATGGACAGCCAGTTGGGGATGCGCAGGAATTTCAGGTCGTACCACGCGGCAATGATGCAAAAGGGCAGCGACAGGATAAGTAACGGAATTGCCCAGTGCATCACTGCCTCAGTTGCCAACGTTGCTGGTTAACGCCGCCAAGGCAGCCGCTGCGGCCTCGAAATGCTGCGGGTGGGTTTCGATTGCCTGTTGCAGCAGGTTGATCGCCACCTCAGTATCGCCCCGACGCTGCGCGACACGGGCGATTTCATACATCAGTTGCGCGCGCTCGGTATCGGTCATCGGGATGATCGGTAAGCGGTATTCGCCCTGCATGGCCCGCACAATCACCAGATTGGACTTGGCGGTATACAGTTGCGGGTTATGGCGCAGTGCCAGCTTGAACAGGGTTGCGGCCTCGGCCAGATCGCCGCGAATCCGCTTGGAATACCCCCAGTTGTTCAGCACCCCGGCGGGCGAGGTCGTCAGCCCGCGGGCAATATCGTAAAAGCTATCGGCCTTTTCCCAGTCTTCGTTATGATCGGCAACCAGCGCCTCCAGACGGTAGCGCTCAAAGGTCTCGAAGGTGGGAGGGATCTTGTTAAGCTGCGCGGTGGCCTGTTCCCAGCCGCCCTCACGAATATAGGCTTCGGCAAATGAAACCCGGTTTTCATTGGTCAGGTTGTTTTCTTCGTCCAACTGTTCAAAGACCAGAATGGCCTCGGCATAGTGTTTGGCCTTCATCAGCGAAATGGCCAGCCCCTGCCGGAAATCCACCCGATCGGGTTCATTGGCCGAAGCCTCGCGAAAATAGGTTACGGCCTGTTCCGGGTCGGTGGAAAAATTCAGCATGATGTCGTTAAGATCGCTTGCGTCTATGACGTTCAGTTCGCCATCCAGCTGCTTGTCTTCTTCGGTGATCTTGCCGCCACAACCGGTTAGCGTGGCACCGACGACCAGCGCCATTAGCCCGTATCGAAATACATGTCCCTGCATGATAACCCCGTGATTTGTTTTTTTGTTACTGCCCAAGTAACAAGTAACGCCCATTGCCGCGCCGAACCAGCATGAAATCATATTCCGGGGGGTTTTCCGCCGAAAAATCGCCCATAAGCGCGATTACATGGCGCAGGTTGTCACGAATTTCGTCGGAATTGCCGTTATCCAGCGCATAGGCCCGCTGAAAACTGGCCCGCGCGTCGGGCAGCTTGCCAAGGCTCATCTGTACCACCCCCAGATTATTCCACGCCGGAACGAAATCGGGGTCGCGGTCAACCGCGGTTTCAAGAAATTTCTCGGCCTGTTTCAGACGGCCCAGCCGCAAATTGGCCGAGCCGATGGCGCTAAGCACATCCGATGACAGCCCGTGGGTGGCGACCGCGCGCGAATAGGCCTTTAGCGCCAGTTCGTATTCACCCGCAGCCATCAGCCGGTGCCCGACCAGCAGGCCGTCTACGGCTTCGGTTATATGTTCGGTGCCCGGTGGCGGTGCGACGCCGTTATTCTGGTTTGACAAGACACCGGGCGTTGTTTCGCAGCCGCCCAAAAGAACCGCAACGCACAGGATAACCGGTTTGATGTTCATGTGAACTCGCCGTTAAAACAGACTGACATAGATATTATACACGGATGGTCCCACCATGATAATCAAAAGCGGCGGCACGGTAAACAGCATCGTGCCCAGTGTCATTTTTGTCGGCAGTTTGTTGGCCTTTTCCTCGGCGCGCATGATGCGTTTGTCGCGCATTTCTGCTGCATAGACCCGCAACGCATCGCTGATAGAGGTACCAAAGGATGCGGACTGGATAAGAACGGTGACAAAAGAGCTGATATCGGTCACGCCGCAACGTTCACCCATATCGCGCAACACCGTGATCCGGTCCTTGCCGGCGCGCAATTCGTTGGCGACGATCTCGAATTCCTCGGAAAGGGATTTGTTGGCGTGTTTGATTTCGACGGCCACCCGCAGGATGGACTGGTCCATAGACTGGCCGGCCTCTACACAGACCAGCATCAGGTCGAGCGCGTCGGGAAAGCCGTTCTCGATTTCTTCACGTCGGGTTTGCAGACGGCGTTCCACCCAGTAGACCGGCAGGAAATAGCCAATCGCGCCGGGCACCAGAATATAGACGATCATCATGGTCGGGGACAGATGGGTGCTGTTAAACAGCACATAAATCACTCCGCCCATCAGGGCAACCAGCCCCAGCACCATGCGCAAAAAGTTATAGTTCCCGACCGCACCGGCCGAACGGTAACCGGCCTGAAGCAGCTTTAACTTGGCGGCGGTCAGTTCTTCCTCGTTCTTGGGGGTCAGGTAGCTTTCGAATTTTTGCAGATTGAATTTTCCGCTGTTATAGCGCAGCCGCGAAGGCTCGTTCGTCGTTCCGACGGGGCCGGAAGTGGCGCCAAAACCGCCCAGCCCACTGCCGCGAAGCTTGTCAAACGGGTCGGGGCCTTTTTTCAGAATCAGCGGCAATGACAACAGGATCAGCAGCAACCCGAATACGCCAGCAACGATGACAGGGCCCATCGGCCCCAGCGCTGCGGTGATAAATTCAAGGGATTGGTTTAACAATTCGGTCTCTCCGCTGTTGTCAGACTTTGATGTTTACCATCATGCGCATAAATACAATATTAACCGCCAGAAATGCAAATACAAGAATGGCCAGCGGCATAAATACGGGCGTGGTTTGCACGGCGTCGTAATAATGCGGCTGGAAAACATTGATGCCGATCAGGGCAAATAGCGGGAACATGGACAAAAACCAGCCCGACCATTTGGCCTCGGCGGTGATGGCGTTAACCCGGCGGAACAGCTTGAACCGCGAACGGATAACCTTGCCCAGCCCGTCCAGGATCTCGGCCAGATTGCCCCCCGAGGAGCTTTGGATCGATACTGCAACTGTCAGGAACCGCAGGTCGGGCACATCGACACGTTCGGTCATCTGGCGCAAGGATTCGGTTACATCGGCACCAAAGTTGGTTTCATCAACCAGAATGCCGAATTCGGTGCCGAGCGGGTCGGGCATTTCTTTGGCAACGATATCCACAGCAGAGGCAAAGGGATGGCCAACACGCAGCGAGCGCACCATCAGTTCAACGGCGTCGGGCAGTTGTTCCTCGAACATGTCCATACGTTTTTTGGCTTTGGAGCTTAGCCAGATAAATACCGCGCCATACCCCATGGCGACCGAAATAACGATCCGCATGGTTATGTTGGCGCTGGTGGTAAAGGTCAACGCGGTAAAGGCCAGCACGATAATCAGCATAATGATGCCGATAATTGCACGCGGCGAAAAGGCGATATTGGCGATTTTTGCCTTTTTGGACAAGACGCCCAGCACCGGAATTTTAATGCCGCTTTTGTGCTGTTCGCGCTCTTTGCGCAGGGTTTCAAGCACGGTTTCGCGCGTTTCACCCTTTTCCAGCATTTGCAGGCGGCGGTTAACCTTGGATTCCAGCCGGACGGAGTTGCCAAACACCGCCAGATAAATCCCTTCGATCAGGAACAGAACCGCCGCAAAAATGACGGCATAAATCAGGGGTTCAATGCTCATTATGCTTCATCCGCTGTAGAGTAGACCGTTTTTTCGGTAAACAGGGTCATGGGTAATTCATACCCCCACTGTTTGAACCGTTCCGCAAAGGCCGAGCGCAGGCCCGTGGGCGTGAAATGCCCGTGGATTTTGCCCTCGTCATCGATGTAATCACGCTGGAACTTGAAAATTTCCTGCATAGAGACAATTTCGCCCTCCATCCCGGTTATTTCGGTGATGCTGACCATGCGGCGCGAACCGTCGGTCAGGCGGCTGACCTGCACGATCAGATTAACCGCCGAGGCGATCTGCCCGCGCATGGCCTTTAGCGGCATTTCAATCCCCGACATGGAAATCATGTTTTCCATACGCGCGACAGAGTCGCGGGCCGAGTTGGCATGGATCGTGGTCATAGAGCCGTCATGGCCGGTGTTCATGGCCTGCAACATGTCGATCACCTCGTCGCCACGGGTCTCGCCGACGATGATGCGGTCGGGGCGCATACGCAGGGCGTTTCTGAGCAGGTCACGTTGCGAGACCTCGCCCTTGCCTTCTACGTTGGGCGGGCGGCTTTCCATCCGGCCCACATGGATCTGTTGCAACTGAAGCTCGGCCGTGTCCTCGATCGTCACGATGCGTTCTCTGGCCCCGATAAAGCCCGACAGCGCGTTGAGCGTGGTGGTTTTACCCGAACCGGTACCGCCGGACACCACAATATTCAGTCGTGTGGCTACTGCAGCTTGCAAATAGGTGGCCATGGCCTCGTTAAAGGCACCAAACTCGATCAGTTCCTCGATCGACAGCTTTTCTTTGGAGAATTTACGAATGGAAACCAGCGCCCCGTCAACCGCACAGGGCGGCACCATGGCGTTGAAACGCGAACCGTCTTCAAGCCGCGCATCCACATAGGGGTGGCTTTCATCGACCCGCCGGCCCACGGCCGAGACGATTTTGTCGATAATCCGCAGCAGGTGGCGTTCGTCCTTGAACCTGATTTTGGTCAGTTCCAGCTTGCCGAACCGTTCGACAAACACCTGAAACGGGCCGTTGATCAGAATATCGTTGACCGTTTCATCGCGCAGCAATACCTCGATCGGGCCAAGGCCGGTGACCTCGTCCATCAGGTCTTGCAAAAGCTGTTTTTGTTCGACCGCGCTAAGCACGACGCCCATTTCATGCACACCCTCGCGGGTGATGGCCCCGATTTCACGGCGCAAATCGGCCTCGGCTGCGGTATCGATGGCGGAAAGGTTCAGGGTTTCCAGCAACCGTTTATGAATATCCATGCGGATATTCATCAGCCGTTCCTGACGCTTCAGCTCTTTGGCTTCGGCTTCCAGTTGCTCGGGCGTTTTTTCGTCAAGGCCCTTTGGGCGGGCCTTGTGGATGACCTCGGGTTCAAGGGTCAACTCGACCTTGGCCGGGTCTTCAAGGGTGATGGGGTCCGGTTTAGACTTGTACCTGCCAAACATAGATGCTGCCCTTCAAGCTATTCCGCGATAGCAGCGTTTGCCGCCAGCGCCATATCCACGGTCGAAACCGCAATCTTGCGAATTTCCTTGCGCAACGGATTTTTGGGGCTGGTATCCGCCATCGGTGCCCCCTGATCGCCCGCCGCGGTAACCTGTTTGCCACCATCGGGCAACTGGATGTTCAGTTCAACGCCCAGACTTTCGGAAAACCGCCCGACGCGGGTCTTGCCCGACAGATCGGCAAAGCCCGGTGCGCGATTCAGCACGAATTGCAGCTTTTCGCCCGGCAGTTCCTCGGAGCGCAGCACGCGCAGATACCGCATGATGTTTTGCGCCGAACGCATGTCCAGTTCAAGCATGGCAAAATAGGTTTCGCAGGCATTCAGCACGTCCGCCGACCAGTCGGTCAGCGCCTTGGGCAGGTCGATGACGATGAAATCATACTTGCTTTGCAAGATGTTAAGCATCTTCTGGATAAAATCCGTCCCGACAATATCCAGCGGTAACACCTCGGGCGCCGAGGTCAGAACGGCCAGATTGGTTTTGTAGGAAATCATCGCCTGACCCAGGGTCTCGGCCTCCAGCCGGTCCGGCTCGGTCAGCAATTCGAATACCAGTTCGCGGCGCGGCAGGTCCAGCAGCGTAGCAACCGAGCCGTACTGGAAATCCAGATCGACCAGCGCGACGCGCACGTCCTCCTTGCGGGTATGAATCGCCATTTCCCATGCCAGATTAACCGCAAAGGTAGAGGCCCCGACCCCGCCAGCCGCGCCATAAACGGGCAAAATGATGCCGCGCCGTTTTTTGGATTGCTGGCTTTTGATCTCGGGCTCGTTCTGCTTTTCGCGCAGCCGCGAGAAAATATTGGCCAGTGCGTTTTCAGGCATAGGGTAGGGCACAAAATCGTCGGCCCCGAGTTGCAACAGATGATGCAGCGCAGACGGGCTGACATCCTTGGCGATCAGCACCACGCTCATTTCAAGCCGTTTGGCGGCGCGGACGTAGGCATCGACCGGCGCCATGTTCGATTCATCGCTTGCCTCGACGCAGACAATCAGGATTTCCGAGCCGCGCATCTCTCCGCGACCAAGATGTTCGCCGGCAACCGCAAAGGTCTGGCTTTCCCAATTGTTGCCGAATGCACCATTCAGATCCTTGTCAAGCAAGGCAAAGCTCTCGGGGTTTTGCGCTACGGAATAGGCTTCCATCGCACGTTCTTTTAGTCTCAGTAACGCCACTTTTGCACCTCGGTTCTACAGAATCCCTTTCAATGGAAAGGCTTCACCCTAAACTGTCTTGGTAAGATCGTACTAACCCATGTTACATGGCGAATGAACCCAAATCCATTCAAAACAAAGTAAGAAACGGTTACTGCGATCGTTATCCGAATCGCATACAAATTACCAAACACCCCATATAGGTGCCTATCATTACATATTGAAGGTTATTCGTCACGCAGAAAATAAAAACACCGCCACTTATCAATGCGATAAGTGGCGGCGTTAATCTTGTGGATCGTTTCTGACCGGCTATTCGCCTGTCGCAGGAACCGGGATCCATTTCTTGTAATCGATTTCCGTACCGAAGGTGACATAGTTGCCATAAACGATATAGGCGCGTCTGCCGTCAAAGTCGGAAGGCGTTACGTTGGGAGCAAAGCCGAACACGTCGGTAACGGTGCGCCGGTTCAGGCGCTCGCGGTCCGGTGTGTTGATCAACGGCTCGGTTTCGCCAAGGCTGCTATAGGCATCCAGGCGGTTACGAGGCACGCCCAGGGAAACCAGATAGTTCACCGCAGCGCGGGCCCGGCGCAAACCAAGACGACGGTTATAGGCGTTGCTGCCTACCAGATCGGTATGGCCGTAAACCCGGAACATTACCGTGGTGTGCGACTTGATCCAATCGGCCTGCAGGGCCAGAATGCGCCGTGCTTCGCCGTCAAGCTGTGTCGAGTTGAAGTCGAAGTTGATCATCGTGGGCACATCGTCGCGGAATTGTTGCGACAACAGCTGCAGATAGGCAACCGACCCCCCCTGACCCGTCTGAACAAGAATGTTCTGCTGGGTCGCTTCGGCAAAGCTTTTCTGATTGGGAACATTCCCGGCGGTTTCCAGGCAACCTGACAGTGCGATGACTGCGGATAGACCTGTGACTGTTTTAAGGATTTTCATCATCTTACTCCATCACATATCCGTCAGAGGCACCTTCAAAAGCCTGCTGCGCAACATCTGCGAAATTGCCTGCCCCTTCGGTACGTCCCGACAGGAACAGCTCGGTTTCAGTGGGTATCCGCATCCGGTCGGTGGGCAATGCCAGGGCATTTCCGTCTACCGGCGATACAAGGTGTGCGGTTACAATAACAACCAACTCTGTTTGCTGACGCCGGAATTCGGCGCTGCGGAACAAGGCCCCAAGGATCGGCACATCGCCCAACCACGGCACATGATTGGCGGAGTCGGTAAAGTCATCCTGCAACAAGCCCGCAATAGCAAAGCTTTGGCCGTCGCGCATCTGCACGGTGGTCTGGGCCCGCCGAACCTTGAACGATGCAACTTCCAGCCCGCCACTCGAAAAGATATTGTCCGGATCAAGCGAACTGACAATGGTGTTCAGTTCGACATTGATAATATCTTCGTCAACCACGGTGGGTTTGAACAGCAACTGGATACCGAAAGGCCGGAATTCAATGGTAACACCACCGTTCCCGTCCGAAACCGGTATCGGATACTCGCCACCCGCCAAAAAGTTCGCTGCCTGACCGGATATGGCAACCAGATTGGGTTCTGCCAATGTGCGGACCATCCCTTTGCTTTCCAGCGCCTCGATCAGAACATTAACGGCAACGCCGCCAATCCCGAAACCAAGGTTAACCGCGCCGGCACTGGTCGGCGAAGCGCCGGGAACCGAAGTGACCAGCGAGCCGGTGCCGCCTTGTGTGCCGACCGTCGGGGCAACCAGGCTGGAAATCCCCACCGAGGACCCAAGGCTTTTTGCCACGCTGCGCTGCATTTCTGCAAAACGAACCTGCAACATAACCTGTTGCTGCCCGCCTACCGTCATCAGGTTGGTTACCCGATCCGGTGCATAGCGTTCGGCCAGATCCATGGCCTGAACCACCTTGCGCGCCCCCGAGACCCGACCGCTAAGCACGATACCGTCATTGGCGGTGCGTACCTGAATCGGCTCGTTCGGGAGAATTTCCCGCAAGCGTTCTTTAAACTCCGAAATATCCGGTGATACCCGCACATCGACATTCGCGATCAGCCGCCCGTCCTGGTCAAACAATGTCAGGGTTGTTGACCCCGGCAATTTGCCCAGCACATAAATGGTGCGATCCGACAATGACGCAATATCCGCAATGCCGGGATTGGCAACGGATAGTTCGGCAAAGGGAAGATCGCTTTCCATTACGATGGCGCGATTGACGTCTACAGATATTCTACTGGATACAGATCCGTGCATGACGGACAATACTGCGCTCTGTGCCATGGCCGAGTTGGCCATCGGTACAGAAAGTGCGAATCCCAAAAGACCCGCCTTCAAAAGGTTTGCATACTGCATGTGATCCTGCCTCTCAAAATCACTTATGGAAATCTGAACGGGTCGTTTGTCGCCCGAACTTGCAGAGACAATGCGTCAATTAAATAATAATTGCAAGAATCAATGTGTTACACTGAGTCGCTACAGTGAAAAAAAACAAAAAAACCCGCCTCGAGGGCGGGCTTTTTCAGAAAAAAAGGGATTCAATTTTCAGGGCAGGGGACTTCAATCTGAGTCAATTCACCGGCGCGGCGTTCGCTTCGGAAACAATGGCGCTCTTCGGGTATCTCATTGTTTTCTATAGGATTAATGTCGTTTTGATCGACCTGGATTTCCCCCACCAAGGACACGTCCTGGGTGCCGCGCAGGGCAAGGGTCAACTTGCCGGTTTGCTGGGCCTGTACCAATTTTGCAACAACTTGCGGAGAAACTTCCAAAGTGACGGTTTTTGCGACGGAAGGCCGCGAAATATCCTCGCTGGAGGTCTGGTCAATGGCCATCAATGTAACCCCTTCAAGGATCAGTTTGGTGACTTTTTGGGCAATATCACGTCCGCCGCCGGTCCAGTATACATCAACCAGATCGCCCGGTTGCAAAAAGCCTGAAACCCCCGAGGCCACGTTGACTTCGATGGTAAAGGCCCGCATGCCCGGACGCAGGCGCGAGCGCAGCCCGGCATCCTCGCCAAAATCGGTAACCTTGGTTGACAGGATCGGTTCGCCAATCTCCATCGGGCGTACAATATAGCGCGGATCGACATTTTCGCCGCCTAACAGGTCTTCCAAAGAGGTAAATGCATTGGGCGGAACATCGGTTGCAGGCCAGGGCACCTCTTTGACGTTTTCTTCCAGCAACTCGGCCCCGAATTTCAGTTCTTCGGCCGCAACGATAACCGTTGTGACCTCGATTTCGTTTGCCTTGCTTTGGCGCAGGTCGTTGTTCAGGCTGACAATCTGGGCCTGATAGCCCTCGAATTGCTGCATGATCATAAAGGCGGCATAGCCCGCCAGCCCCATACCAACAACCAAGACCAGCAAGAAAATAATGCGCATATTTTTAAACCCTATAGCAGAATCAGACCAAGGCCATACTTAACAATTTGTCAAAGAAAGACAACATCAAGCCTGAAGATGATTGTACGGGTTTGGAAAAGACGTCAGGAAAGCGCGTCGGCAACGGCGCTAACAATATTTGTGCTAATGGTATCAGCGGAATCTTCCAAAGCGGGCCGGATAAGCACCACAACCGCGATCCCGAAGGTCACAATTGCTGCCGTAAGAACAACCCAGTCAACCGTGACCGCGCCATCTTCATCCGTAAGAAACCGGGATTTTTTAAGCTTTTTCAACAAAGCACATCCTCCATAACCAAATACACAGCTGGCAAGAACTAAACAGAGAAATGGTTACGAGCACTGTATCCGGAGCGCAGCGCGCTCCGGAAAATAGCATAGCTCGCTAGTACATCTAGAAAGCATTCAACATTGCCTTTCGGCCCGACAGTCGGGCCAATCGGGCAATGCTTAGGTTACGGCGTCGGTGATCGAAGCGGCAACACTGCCGGCAGCGGTGTCCAGGCCGGTTTTGATCGCAGCGGCAACAGCAATGCCGATACCCACGATTGCAGCGGTCAGAACAACCCAGTCAACAGTTACAGCGCCGTCTTCGTCTTTCAAGAATACGTTCAGAAGTTTCATTTTGTTCCCTCCAAAGGATACATTTCAGTTCATTAAGGGATAAACCCCACCAAAACCCCGCGTTACGGGGCAAAGTTCCGAGTCTCAAAACAAAAAACCAAGGCCTTCTGTCCTTCTGACACGTGCCGAAAGAATCACTTAACACAAGGATTCGACCGGTTAATTGTCAAAATGGTGGGGAAATGTGGCAGAATAAAGGCGGATTGCCATCAAATGGGTATATTTGTGAATAAATCGTAAAAACAATAGGTTAGCGCGATACCTGCCGCGAAATAATGTCGGCAGCATGCCAAATTTGACCAATTGTGACACATTTGGGCACCCCGAATCGACGCTGATGTAAGGATAGAAAAGCCGTTTGATCATTGACCGGATTCGGAATATCCTGAACTTACCCCATAGCCGTTGGCGAAATTCTTTGCGAAGGCGGGGACTCGATATTTTCTTTGGAGCTTCGCAATTGCCCGACAGTGAACAAAACGAACAAAGCGGACAGTTGCCCCTTGTCGTGGATGTAGACGGGACGTTGCTCCGCACCGATTTATTGTTCGAAAGCTTTTGGGCGGCGCTTGGCCGGCATCCGGTTGCGACCTGTAAGGTGGTATTCAAAAACCTGATCCACAAGGCAAGGCTAAAGGCAAATCTGGCGCGGCTGGCACAGTTGGACATGGCCGAAATGCCCCTGAACCCCGAGGTCGAAAAGCGGATTCGCGATGCCCGCCAAGCCGAACGAGCGGTCGCGCTGGCCTCGGGTTCGGATCAAACCCTTGTGCGCGCGCTGGCTGACCGGCTGGATCTGGGCGAGCCGGTGCTGGCATCGGACGGCGAAACCAATATGACCGGAAACACCAAAGCGCGCGCCCTGGTGGCACGGTTTGGCAAGGCGGGTTTTGACTATGTCGGTGATTCCCGCGCCGATCTGCCGGTATGGGCCGAATCAGCGGGTAAAATAGCCGTAGTTCGAAGCGCGCGGTTTCGAAATGCGCTGCAATCCTTTGACCCGCCGGTAGAGATCATCGAATCCAGGCAGCGGCCAAAGGATAGCCTGCGCGCCTTGCGGCCGCATCAGTGGATCAAGAATATCCTGCTGTTCCTGCCGATCGTGGCGGCCCACCGGCTGGAGTTGCATAGCGTGCTGCTGACCCTGTGGGGGATTGCGGTTTTCAGCGCGGCGGCTTCCTCGATCTATATCATCAACGATCTGCTGGATCTGTCGGCAGACCGGCGTCACCCGACCAAGTGCAAGCGTCCGTTTGCCGCGGGGGCGGTGCCGATCCAGACCGGCATGGTGCTGTTCTTGCTGCTGGCGAGTACGGCGCTGGGCGGGGCGTTGCTGCATTCGGCGGGGCTTTGCGGGATAATTGCGGTGTATATGGTGCTGTCGCTATCCTATTCGCTGGTGCTGAAGCGGTTACGCTGGGTCGATGTGGCAACCCTTGCGGCGCTTTATACCTTGCGGGTGGTGGCGGGGGCGGTTGTGGCCGGCGTGCCGATGTCGGGCTGGCTGGGCAGCTTTGTGTTTCCGGTGTTTCTGGCGCTGGGCTGTGTCAAGCGTCTGATAGAGCTAAGCCGGGCCTCTGACGACCGGCAACTGCCCGGGCGAGGCTATGCCCGGCACGATCGGGGCGACCTGCGCAATATTGCCATAACTGCGTCGGTTGGTGCGTTGGTGGTCTATCTGCTCTATTCTTACGACAGTATTGCGCTGAACCTGTACAAAGACGTTTGGTTGCTGCGCCTGGCGGCAGTGCCGGTGGCGCTGTGGCTGGCGCGAATGATCTGGCGCGGCTGGCAAGGGCGGATGAATTATGACCCGATTGTTTTTGCCCTGCGCGACCCGGTCGGCCTGACCTTGATGGCAATCGGCGCAGGCCTGACCCTGGCTGCCGCCTCGGTCATCTAGCCAAACCGGAGTACTCCCGCAGTCCAGCCCCTGATTGCGTTCCGCAATCACAGGCTTCCCTTTGGGCCGGGCCGCCCTGCGGGCGGTATGGGGGCGTTCCGCCCCCTCGCGACTTGGCGTCGCTCCCCCCTGAGAGTATTTAAGGAAGAATGAAGTCTCATCTTCTTCTTTTCGCAAATATCCCGGGGGGGGGTGAATGGCGCTTGCGCCAGAGGGGGCTTGCCCCCTGCCGAGGCGAAGCCGAGGCCCGGCCCAAACGGAAGTCGTTGGCTGGCTTTAGCCAGTCAATGGCTGGAGTGCGGGAGCGCCCGGATTCGGGTTAGATCGACAGTTTCTTGAAGATGAATTCGGGGATATTTCGAATGATCAGCATGATGTAGCGCCAGAACCACGGGGTATAGATCTCGTTTTTGCGTTTGCGGGTTGCGGTGATCAGGGCTTTGGCAATGTCTTCGGGGGATGCCACAAGGAACATGCCCTCGATTCCCCAGGTCATCGCCGTATCGACAAATCCCGGTTTCACGGTAATCACCTGCACACCTTTCCGGCCCAGCCGGTTACGCAGGCCTGACAGGTAGGTATGAAATCCGGCCTTGGCGGCACCATAGGCATAGTTCCCCAGGCGTCCGCGATCTCCGGCAACCGAGCCTATGCCGATAACGGTGCCTTTGCCGCGTGCCTCCAGCAGCGGTGCGAGCGCGTGCAAAAAGTGGGCAGGGCCGGTGAAATTGTCCAGAACCACCGTATCCAGCAAGTCCGGGTCGCGGTCGATATCGGCTTGTTCGGGCATAGAGCCGACAAACACCGCTGCATTCACCGTTCCGGTGGTTTGCGCAGCCAGATCGATGATCGGGGCAAAGGTGCCCGGGTTGCGGATATCGAACTCTGCCGCGTCGGCTTCGGGGGCACCGCGCAGGCACAGATCCTGCGCTTGTTCCAGCAATTCCTGATGGTTGCGCCCCGCCAGTATAAGGCGCGCGCCGGTGGCGGCCTGTTGGCGGGCAAAGGCACGGGCGATGGCCGACGAAGCCCCGAGGATGATCCAGGTTTCGGTCATTTTACCCCCCTGATCTGCAATCGTCGCGTCAGGTCGGTTTCAAACCGGCCTGCCGGATCGACGCGGCGCAGCACTTTTTGGAAATCGGCCAATTCGGGGTACATATCGGGCAAGGCGTCGGCGGGCAGGCTCGAATCCTTGGCCAGATAGACCCGACCGCCGGCGTCAGCGGTGATCCGGTTCAACTGGCCAGCAGGGCGTTGCTGCCCTTTTTGGTGGCGATATCGACCGCCAGCGTGAACCCTTGCATGGGAAAGGACAGCATCCCCGCGCGCCCCGGCCCCAGCCGTTTCAGCACCGAAAGCGGCGAGGCAATGCCGCTGGCGCTAATCAGGTCCAGCATCTCGCGCAGGGCTGCCGGTGCGGTCTCGTCGGGCAGGATGCATTGAAATTGTTGAAATCCGCGCTTGCCGTAGACCCGGTTCCAGTTCAGCACCCGGTCGAGCGGGAAAAAGAAATCGCGCAACGGGCGTTCGCGCTCGCGCCCAGACTTGGGCACCCGTCGCAGATAAAGGGCGTTAAAGGCGCGCACGCTCAGGCGGTTGATGGCAAATCCGGGCAGGGTAAAGGGCACGGCGCGCAGCTTGCGCGGCTTGGCAAACCGCCCTTCGGCGGGCGAGCCTTCCTCCAGAATACCGCGGCCCATGCTTTCGCCGCGCGCGCCCATATCGATCCAGCCGACCTGATAGGTGGCGGTAGAGCCATGGAACGCATCCAGAAAAGCATCCAGATCGGCCATGCGGCGTTCGGATACGGCAATGGTGCCGCCCGGGCAACGGGCCAGACGCAGGGTTGCGCTGGCGATGACGCCGGTCTGGCCAAGCCCGCCGATGGTGGCGCGAAACAGGTCGGGGTGGGTTTCGGTGGTGATGGTTTCAATGTCACCGGCCTGATTGATCAACTCGATGCTGGCCACATGCTGGCCAAAGCTGCCGGTCAGCTCGTGGTTTTTGCCATGCACATCATTGGCGATAGCCCCGCCCAGCGTGACAAAACCGGTGCCCGGCATCACCGCGGGCATCCAGCCCAGCGGGCCGAAAATATCCAGAATATCGCCGATCAGGACACCGGCTTGTGCGTGCAGGGTGCCGCTGTCGGGGTCAAAACCGATCAGATTATCCAGGCGGGTCATGTCGATGGCGCGCCCGTCCGAATTCAGGCAGGCATCGCCGTAAGAGCGCCGGTTGCCGATCGCCGGTGCCGGTTCATCGGCCAGCAGCGGTGCCAGCAGGGCGGTCTTTTCGGGGCGGGCCAGTTGGCCCGTCGCCCGCAGATGGTTGCCCCATCCGCTATATGTTGTGGTTTTCCAGCGCATTACCTCGCCTTTCTGGCAGATCGTTGCGCAAAAGGAAACACCGTAATGCCGATCAGGATGGCAAACCACAGCGTGGTCAGGCGGATAATGGCGGTGGCGGGCAGGCTGACCAGCAACGGCACGCCTTTCAGGCTAAGCAGCGCGACCATGGCGGCTTCGGCCCCGCCCAGCCCGCCGGGCAGGCCGGTTGCGCCGCCGCCCAGCATGGAAAACAGAAAGATCGCCACCGCGCCCCATAATCCGATATCGGCCCCCAGCCAGCCCAGCAACAGATAAAAAGCAAATGATTCGGCAAACCAGCCAAGCGCCCCTAAGGCCAAGGCGGGCAACACGATGGCGGGGCGGGAAAAGGCGCGCAACCGGCGTGCGGCGCGGCGCAGGGTGGCGAACAGCCGTGGCCAGCGTCCGGTGATCCGCCACGCCAGCGTTATGCCCCAGACCGTCAGGCGCGGATGCGTAGCCAAAACCGCCACAATAGCGGCGACAAGCCCCGCGGGCACTGCTCCGGCCAGTCCGGCGGTGCCCAGCAGGGTTGCCAGCATCAGCAGCAGCGCCACCGAGGCCAGATCGGCGGCGCGGTCAACCAGCGCCAGTGGCGCGACTTGGGTTAGTGGCGCGCCGGTTTCAAGGCTGATCCAGCGCAGGCGGATCAGCTCTCCGACGCGGCCGGGGGTGATGGTCAGGGCAAAACCGCCAAGATAGTGACGCAGGTCCTGTGTAAAACCGGTGGGCAGTGCCAGCGCGCGCGTATACAGCCGCCAGCGCAGCGCCCGCGCCAGATAGTTGAGCAGCGATAACCCCAGCAGGGCCAGCAATTCTGCGATCCCGATGCGGGACAGATGTTCGCGGATCACTGCCCAGTCGGTCAGCAAAACCAGACCGAGCATCCCCAGCACAAACAACACCAGCAAACCCAGCCCGGCAATGGTGGTTGTGTGCGGCTGCAAATTCACGGTGCCAAAAACAGGCAACGGGGCAATGTCCTGTCTGACGCTCTGCTCGCTCGGGGAGCCGTAAACGGCCCCCCTCTTTCGCAGAGCTTCCCGTTCCGGGAAGCGGCGCTAGACAAGGGTTGCCTCGGTGGCGGCGCGGATATCGGCAAGGGTGACCCCGTCGGCCATTTCAACGACCTTTAGCCCACCCTGCACCACGTCATAGACCCCCAACTCGGTGATAATGCGGTCCACCACGGCCTTGCCGGTCAGGGGCAGGGTGCAGGCGTGCAGCAGCTTGGATGCGCCATGCTTGTTGACCTGATCCATCACCACAATCACCCGTTTAACCCCGGCGACCAGATCCATGGCGCCGCCCATGCCCTTGACCAGCTTGCCCGGGATCATCCAGTTGGCCAGATCGCCGTTTTCGGCCACCTCCATCGCGCCCAGAATGGCCATGTCGACTTTGCCGCCACGGATCATCGCAAAGCTGTCGGCCGAGCTGAAATAGCTGGTGCGCGGCAGTTGCGTGATGGTTTGCTTGCCCGCGTTGATCAGGTCGGCATCGACCTCGTCCGTCGTCGGGAAGGGGCCCATGCCCAGCATGCCGTTTTCCGATTGCAGCGTCACATCGACCCCGTCGGGAATATAGTTGCTGACCAGCGTCGGAATGCCGATGCCAAGGTTCACATACATGCCGTCTTGCAATTCCTGCGCCGCGCGCGCGGCCATTTGGTTTCTGTCCCAGCTCATCGGGTTACCTCGTGTTCAGTTGCTTGGAGAATTCCGCGATTTGCGAGGCGATCACCTCGGCGGAATCCATGTTCATCATCGCGGCGGCCAGTTGCACGGTTAGCAAATGCACTTCGTCCTCGCGGTCCATGCCGTACCAGTCATCGGAAAGGGTTTTTGCCAGTTTGAGGTATTCCTCGGTGCGTGCCTTGATAAATTTCGGCAGGGCTGCGTATTGATCCCGGTTCATGGGGTCCACCTTTCTGATACGGGTTACGGTTATGCGGTTCTTGTGGTTACTTTCTCTATCTTTTTCTCGGCTTTGCTCAGGATGATCCGGTTGACGAATATCCCCGGCGTGTGGATCAGGTCGGGGTCGAGCGAGCCTGTGGGCACGATTTCCTCGACCTCGGCGATGCAGATCTTGCCGCAGGTGGCGGCGTTGGGGTTAAAATTGCGCGCGGTTTTGCGATAAACCAAGTTACCCTGCTCGTCGGCCTTCCATGCCTTGACGATCGACAGATCGGCAAAAATCCCTTCTTCCATAATATAGGTCTTGCCGTTGAATTCCTTTACTTCTTTGCCCTCGGCAATCACCGTGCCCACGCCGGTTGGCGTATAAAACCCCGGGATGCCGGCCCCGCCGGCGCGCATGCGTTCGGCCAAGGTGCCCTGGGGTGAAAACTCCAGCTCCAGTTCACCGCTTAGATACTGGCGCATGAATTCCTCGTTCTCGCCCACATAGGAACTGATCATCTTTTTGATCTGGCGGGTTTCGAGCAATTGCCCCAGCCCCCAGCCGTCTACACCGGCATTGTTGCTGGCGACGGTCAGGTCTTTGACACCGGCGTTGCGGATGCCCTCCATCAGGTCCTCGGCGATGCCACACAGGCCAAAGCCACCGGCGGCAATCAGCATGCCGTCAAACAACGTGCCCTCCAGCGCGGCGCTTGCGGTTTGGTAAATCTTGTTCATTGGGCCTCCTGTTTTTTGCTGCTCTATCTACACGCCTGAAACCGTGCCCTGTCAAGCCGATAGAGCACATGCCAGCTTAGCCGGTGGCCGATTTCCAGCATCGGGTGTTCGAAATCTTCGGTCTGGTCGGTTTGCATGTGCAGGCGTTGCATCAGCCGGATCGAGCGCGTGTTGGCCCGCGCGGTAAAGCTGACGATTTCGTGCAGGTCCAGCGCGCCAAAGCCCCAGTCCAGACAGGCGGTCGCGGCCTCGTGCGCCAACCCTTTGCCCCACGCCGCAGGGTGCAGCCGCCAGCCGACCTCGACGCACGGGGTGAACGGGGTTTCATAGCCCGGGTGGGTCAGGCCGGTAAAGCCGAGAAAGGCACCGGTTTGGCTGGAAATCAGCGCGAACAGCCCCATCTGGTGCGCGGCCCAATGGGCCTGCATGCGGTCCAGTTGCGCGGCGGATTGCGCGCGGGTCATCACATCGGGGAAATGCTCCATCACCGCAGGGTCGGCGTTCATGGCGGCCAGCCCGTCCAGATGTTGCGCGCCCATCGGAACCAGATTCAGGCGCTCGGTTGTGATCACAACCCGAACCCCTTGGCATAGCCCTGAATAATGTCGCGATAGACCGCCTGCATGGCCGCGTTGGGCTGCTGCCCCGCAATCCGCGCCCCCAGAGCATCACCCGCATCGATGGTTGATCCGCTCATTTCCTGCAAAACCGCGTGGCCGCAAAACGGTACATGCACCTCGGAATAGCCGCCCTCGTGCGCCATCACCAGGCGCCCGTCGCACAGGGTATCGGCGGCCTGCATCACGGCGCGGGTCAGGTGGCGAAAGGTTTCGGCGCTGCACAGCATACGCGACAGCGGGTCCACCCCCGAGGCATCAAACCCGCAGGCGACGATGATCAGGTCGGGCTTGAACCCCGCCAGTCGCGGCAGAACCAGCCGTTCCATCGCGTACAGATAGGCGTCATGCCCCGCGCCCGGCGGCAACGGGATGTTCATGTTAAAGCCCTCGCCCGCGCCGCTGCCGGTATCGGCCACACCGCCGCTATCCAGCGGATAGTTGTGTTCCTGATGGATCGAGATGGTCAGCACATCATCGCGGTCATAGAATATGGTTTCGGTGCCGTTGCCATGATGCACATCCCAGTCCACCACCGCGACGCGCAGCGGCTGCACGGCCTGAATGGCAATGGCGATATTGGCCAGCAGGCAAAACCCGTTGGACCAGTCGGGCAGGCAATGGTGACCGGGCGGGCGCGACAGGGCATAGGCATTGTCGAGCCGGCCTTCCAGCACCGCCCGCACCGCGCCGATCACCAGCCCCGCCGATTGCGTGGCAATTTCGTATCCCCCCGCGCCAAAAGGCGTGCGCAGGCCGATTTCACCACCGCCCGCATCGCTTTGGGCTTTGAACGCATCCAGATAGGATGCCGGATGCACGCCAAGCAGCGTGTCACGGCTGGCCGGTTCGGCCCCTTGCGGGTGCAGGTCGCGCATCAGCCCGCTGACCTCCAGCAGGTTTTTCAGGCGGCGTTTGGTCTCGGGGTTTTCCGGCAGACCACCCGCAGCAAGCGGCTGCACCAGCCCGCCCACCGGCGCGGTCAGGGCATAGTTGCCGCCCGAATGCCAGAAACATTGCTCGTCAAAAAAGAAACCGGTTTTACGCATGGGTGCCTCTTACCTTGATTGATAGGCCAGCTCGGACACGGTGGCAAAGACAAAGCCACGCGCGCGCAGTTCGGCCAGAATGGCGGGGATGGCGCGGATGCTGGGCAGGTTGATATCGTGCATCAGGATGATGCTGCCGGGGCGCGCGCGCTCGGCCAGACGGGTGATGGTGGCGGTGTTGCGGTTTTCCCAGTCGCGGGTGTCGATATCCCAGCCAATCGGAACATAAGGCACAATCGCCGCGACCCGGGCGCTGAAACTGCCATAAGGGGGGCGGAAAACCTCGGGGACATAGCCGTTGGCCGCGGCTGCAATCGCGGCGTTGGTGCGCGAAATCTGCAGGTTGATCTGTGCCGCCGAAAGCTGCGGAAAAATTGGATGGTTCCAGGAATGGTTGCCCACCTGATGCCCCTCGGCAATCATGCGCGCCACCAGTTCGGGGTTGCGCTCTACCCGTTCGCCCAACACGAAAAACGTGGCGTGGGCGTTCTGGTCGCGCAGCATATCGAGCAACACCGCCGTATAGGGCCCCGGCCCGTCGTCAAAGGTCAGCGCGATGCAATTGGCCTGCGCGCAACGGGGCAGGGGTGGTTCTTCGCACCCGAAAAGCAGCGTGGTTACCGCAAGAAAGAATAATGCAGCCCGCACTACCTGAACCCCTTTTACCCATGGGCCAAGGGTACGCCTTTGCGCGGGATAGGCAAGCAAAAAGGGCGCGGACCATGCCGGCCCGCGCCCCTTGGCGTTGACAAACGCTCCGGTTTATTTTGCTTTCAGCAGATCGCGGATATCGGCCAGCAGTTCTTCTTGTGTCGGGCCTTTGGGTTCTTCCGGTGCCGGTTCCTCGGCCGGGCCTTCGGCGGCTGCCTTGGCCTTGTTCACCATTTTAACCAGCATGAACACCACAAAAGCGACGATCAGGAAGTTGATTACCGCCATGATAAACGAGCCATAGGCGAATACCGCCGCGCCCGCATCCTGTGCCTCGGCCAGCGTTGCAAATTCACCTTCGCCAAGAATGACGAACAAGTTGGTAAAGTCGATCCCGCCGGTAAACAGGCTGATAAACGGGTTGATCAGATCGGCAACCAGTGATTTGACGATGGCGGTAAACGCCGCGCCGATGATGATACCAACAGCCATGTCCATGACATTGCCCTTGGCAATAAAGTCCTTGAATTCTTTAAGCATAGTGTCCCTCTTTAGTGTTTGCTCCACCCGTATCATACCAGATGTAGGGAAAACGTCAAACTTACCGCCGGAAAGCGGCAAGGTTTCGCGACATATTTGGCGCATTCAAGGCCGGGGCGTGCGGGGAAACCTGATTCACCTTTGCCACAACGGCCATGCTGCCCGTTTACTGTCTAAATCTTGAAAATAACGTGGTCTGCTATAAGGTAAGCCCTGTCGGGTACATATTTCCGACGATAGTTTTTAAAAGGAAAGTAGATGGCGACTTTAAAAAAAGGCTCCAAGGGTAAACCGGTAGAGCAACTGCAAACCGCGTTGAACAAAAACGGTGCATCCCCCAAGTTGAAGGTTGACGGGATATTCGGGCCGAAAACCGATGCAGGGGTGAAGGGGTTCCAGAAAACCAAAAAGCTGAAAGTGGACGGGGTTGTTGGCGAGATAACGGCATTTGTGCTGGATATCGGCCCCCGCCCCGAGGCACTGACGGTTTATCCTATAACCGATACATTGAAAATGCGCCGCGAATTTATTGCTCGGAACCAAAAGGTGTTTTCAAAATTCACGGCTATGTTTGCACAATCAGCCTCGGAGACAGACAAGCTTAAACAGGTTTTGTTAAAACGGCAAAAAATGTTTGAAGCGCGCCAAAAGGAACACCTGAAACAGACAGAGTCAGCGGTGGCCAAGGCAGCTGCCGAAGCAGACAAGGTTATGAAGGAGTATAATAAGACCCGGGATCCTGCCAAGATCAAAGAGCTTCAAAAAGCAATGCTCAAGATTGATGATGACATTTCAAATGACAAAAAACGCGCAGAAATCACAGATGGAGCCAATAAAACAATTGGCGATCTGAAGTTGTTTCAAAAAGGTGTTGCCGCGCTGAAGTCGAAGATAGAAAAAGAATAGCGCTTGCCCTAAGCCGCCCCGCACAAACCCTTCAAAGTGCCGGTTTGTGCGGGGTTTTGCCGGTTTGTTTATCCACGCAATTCGGCACCGGTTGCCTTGCCGACCTTGGCAATAATTGCGGCCGATACCGCCTCTATGTCCTTGTCGGTCAGGGTCGAGCCAAGCGGTTGCAGGCGCACGGAAATCGCCACCGATTTCTTGCCTGTACCCATCTGCGCCTCGGCCTTCGGGCCGCTGAATACGTCAAACAGGCTGACCGCCTCTATCAGTTTCTTGTCCGCCCCTTTGGCGGCTTTCAGCAGTTTGTCCACCTCTAGCCCCGCATCGACCACAAAGGCGAAATCCCGTTCCACGGCTTGCAGATCGTTGATCGCCAGCGCCGGGCGGGTTTTGGTTTTGGCCTTGGGATAGGGCACGTTGTCGGGGTAGATGCTGAACCCCACCGCCGGGCCTTTGACCCCCATTTCCGACAGGATTTTCGGGTGCAGTTCACCAAATACCGCCAGCGGATTTTTCGGCCCCAGTGACAGCACCGCCGAGCGCCCGGGGTGGAACCAGTCGGGCGCATTGCGCAGCACCATCAGGTTGCCCACCGGCGCACCGATGGCTGCCAAAGCAGCTTCGGCATCGCCCTTGGCGTCGAACATGTCAACCGGACGGCGGGTGCCGTGCGGGTTGCGCGGCGCGGTCTGGCCAATGCGAATACCGGTGGCCAGATTACGCTGGTCCTCGGGTTCGGGGCCGGCAAATCCCTGCCCGATTTCGAACAGCGCCATATCGGCAAAGCCGCGCGCCTGATTGCGCGCGCCCGCCTGCAGCAGGCTGGGCATCAGGGCAGGGCGCATGTGGCTCATCTCGGAAGAAATCGGGTTGCTTAACCGCACCGCATCATCGCCCCCGCCAAACAGCTCGGCGGATTTCTGGTCGATAAAGCTGTAGGTCACGCATTCGTTGAACCCGAGCGCCGCAATGGCGCGGCGCAGGCCCATCAGGCGGTTTTGCGCGCGGGTCAACACCGGACGCGCCACGCCCGGCGCCTTACGACCCATGGGTTTGCCTTGCAGCTTGGTCAAGCTGGCGACGCGGGCGATTTCCTCGATCAGGTCCGCCTGACCCTGCACGTCGGGGCGCCAGCTTGGCACCGAGACATCAAGGGCGCTGTCAACGGTGAATCCCAGCGTTTCCAGAATGCGAATCTGCTCGGATTCTGCGATCTCCATCCCGACCAGCGACACCACCCGTTGCGGGTCAAGCCGATAGGACCGCGCCGTATCGGGAACCGCACCGGCAATCACCATTTCCGAGGTCTCGCCACCGCACAGGTCAAGGATCATCGCGCTGGCAAGGTCCAGCCCCACCGGCGTAAAGGCCGGATCAACGCCGCGTTCAAAGCGATAGCGCGCATCCGAGTTAATTTTCAGCTTGCGGCCGGTCATGGCAATGGCGATCGGATCCCAATAGGCGCTTTCAACGAACACATTGACGGTTTCATCGCTGCAACCCGTTGCCGCACCGCCCATGATTCCGGCGATGCTTTCCGGCCCGTTGGCGTCGGAAATCACCATCATGCCGGGTTCCAGCGTATAGTCGTTATCGTCAAGCGCGGTTATCGTCTCGCCACCCGCTGCGTAATGCACCCGCAAATCGCCCGACACCTTATCGGCGTCAAACACATGCAGCGGGCGGTTCAGGTCATAGGTGAAAAAGTTGGTCACATCGACCAGTTTCGAAATCGGGCGCAAACCGATGGCGCGCAACCGGTCCTGCAACCATTGCGGCGAGGGGCCGTTCCTGACCCCCTTGATCAGCCGACCGGTAAAGACCGGCGCATCCTTGGCCGTATCCGCATCGATGCTGACGGTAATCGGGCAGGGAAAGCTGCCCGAAACGCTGGCAGTGGCGGCGGGTTTCAATGTGCCAAGCCCGCGGGCCGCAAGATCCCTTGCCACGCCGCGCACCCCCAGCGCATCGGGGCGGTTGGGGGTGATGGCAATGTCGATCACCGGATCGTTGCGGTCCAGATAGTCGATAAACCGCGCCCCCAGCGGCGCGTCGGCGGGTAGATCGATGATGCCGTCATGCTCGTCCGAGATCATCAGTTCGCGTTCGGAACACAGCATGCCAAGGCTGTCTACATCGCGGATTTTGCCGGCTTTCAGGGTCAGGTCGATGCCCGGCACATAAGAGCCTACGGGCGCAAAAACCCCGACCAGACCGGTGCGCGCGTTGGGTGCGCCGCATACCACCTGCACCTCTTCGGTGCGGCCGTTTTCGCCGTCGGGCCAGGTTTCGACCCGACACAGGCGCAGCCGGTCGGCATTGGGATGCTGTACGGCCTCGATCACCCGGCACAGCCGGAACGCGCCCAATGTGTCGGCAGGGTTTTCAACCCCTTCGACCTCCAACCCCAGATCGGTGAGCGCTTCGGTTATTTCATCGAGCGTTGCCTCGGTGTCCAGATGGGTTTTGAGCCAGTTCAGGGTAAATTTCATGGGTCTCTCTCGGGGTCATTCGATTTGAATTGACGTGTAATGCACCCGGCCCGAATTTCCAAGAGCGATTGTAGGGTGGGTGCTCGCACCCACCGTGCGGAATTCCGGTTGTGATTGGTGGGTGCAAGCACCCACCCTACGCTTGCTTTGATGCGCAAGATCGTCAAAAGCCGGTGCACGGTTAAGGCATGCGCAATCGTGATGCGGTGTACGAAAAGACGGCAAAGCGGCAGGGAGCGTGATCCCCGCGCATCTTTGTTGAGCAATAGAGGGGGTGGTGGGTGCAAGCACCCACCCTACAAAACAACTGGTGGCCGGTCCTTCAACTCACAATTTGTTCGTTCACTTTGATATCCCCCCCCGCATATTCGGCACATCCAGACTCGCAAAGCCGTAATGCCGTAACCAGCGCAGGTCACTGTCAAAGAACGCCCGCAAATCGGGAATGCCGTATTTCAGCATCGCCAGCCTGTCAATGCCCATGCCAAAGGCAAAGCCCTGATACGCCTCGGGGTCCACACCGGCCGCCGAAAGCACCTTCGGGTGCACCATGCCGCTGCCCAGAATTTCCATCCAGTCATCGCCCTCGCCTATTTTCAATTGCCCACCGGCCCATGAGCAGCGGATATCGACCTCGGCGCTCGGCTCAGTAAACGGGAAATGCGAGGCGCGGAACTTCAACTCCACGTTATCGACCTCGAAAAACGCGCGGCAGAATTCCTCCAGCGTCCATTTCAGGTTGGCCATAGAGATATCTTTATCAATCGCCAGCCCCTCTACCTGATGGAACATCGGCGTGTGGGTGTTGTCGTAATCCGAGCGGTATACCCGCCCCGGTGCGATGATCCGGCAGGGCACGCCGTGCTGCTCCATATGCCTGATCTGCACCGGGCTGGTATGGGTGCGCAGCACATGGGGCGGGCGGTTGTCGCCCTCGGCGCGGTGCATATAGAAGGTGTCGAATTCCTGCCGGGCGGGGTGCTCGGGCGGGATGTTGAGCGCGTCGAAATTGTGGTAATCATCCTCGATCTGCGGGCCTTCGGCAACGCCATAGCCAAGGTCGGCAAAGATCGCGATGATTTCTTCTGTGACCTGGCTGATCGGGTGGATGC
>JALXER010000392.1 GCA_027069385.1 Paracoccaceae bacterium | reverse complement strand
CATCACCACAATCCCCTTGGCGCTGGCCGCAGGGATATCCACGTTATCCACTCCGATACCGGCGCGGCCAATGACCTTGAGGTTATCGGCTTTGGCGATCAGATCGGCGGTTGCCTTGGTGTTGGAACGAATGGCCAACCCGTCATAATCGCCAATGATTTCGGCCAGTTTGGCCGGATCCTTACCCAGATCGGGCTGGAAATCCACCTCGATACCGGCGGCTTTGAAGATGTCCACCGCAGCGGTCGACAGTTTATCGGAAATAAGTACTTTGGGCATTTTATGCCTCCTTCAATTCGGTTTTGGCAGTGGCAAAGGCATAGTCGAGCCACGGGGTCAGGGCCTGAATGTCGGCGGTATCCACGGTCGCGCCGCACCAGATGCGCAGGCCAGCAGGGGCGTCGCGATAGCCGCCGATATCATAGGCCGCACCGGCTTTGTCCAGCAGGGCCACCATGGTTTTGACAAAGGCCTTTTGCGCCTCGTCATCCAGCGCGGCAATGGCCGGATCGCTGATTTTCAGGCACACGGACGTGTTGGAGCGCGCCGCCGGATCGGCCACAAGGTTCTCGGCCCAGTCGCTGGTATCGACCCACGCCTGCAACGCGCCGAAATTGGCGTCGGCCCGCGCGCGGGTGGCGTTCAGGCCGCCAAGGCCTTCCATCCACGCCAGCGCGTCCTCGGCATCGGCCACGGCCAGCATCGAGGGGGTGTTAATGGTTGCACCTTTGAAAATGCCCTCAATCAGCTTGCCGCCTTTGGTCAGGCGGAAGATTTTTGGCAGGGGGCGCGGCGGGGTATAGGTTTCCAGCCGCTCCACCGCGCGGGGCGACAGGATGATCACCCCGTGCGCGCCTTCGCCACCCATGGCCTTTTGCCAGCTAAAGGTGGTGACATCGAGCTTGCTCCACGGCAATTCCTGCGCAAAGGCCGCCGAGGTCGCATCGCAAATGGTCAGCCCCTCGCGGTCATCGGCGATCCAGTCGCCGTTGGGCACCCGCGCGCCCGAGGTGGTGCCGTTCCAGGTGAACACCACGTCGGCATTTTTGCGAACAGCGCCCAGATCGGGCAGTTCGCCATAAGGCGCGCTTAGCTTGTTCACATCGTCCAGTTTAAGCTGGCTGGCAATATCGCCCGCCCAACCGGCACCAAAGCTTTCCCAAGCCAGCACATCGACGGGGCGCGCGCCAAGCAGCGACCAGAGCGCCATTTCAACCGCACCTGTATCGGATGCAGGCACAATGCCAACCCGATAATCGGCAGGGACTTCTAGGATCTCGGCCATTTTGTCGATCACCGCCTTAAGCTGCGCCTTGGGGCCAGCGGCACGGTGGGAACGCCCGAGCATCGCCCGTTTGGCCACAGCTTCTAGGCTGTAACCGGGGCGTTTGGGGCATGGACCGGATGAAAATTCAGGGCGCGCAGGCTTGACCTGCGGCGGTAAAGGGAGGCTCATGGATGGCTCCTACATCAGCGCGATTTAGCTGAGCCTGCCGCCGCTCGCGCTTACCCGACGACCTGCCCGCCGCGCTGATACCGCAGGGCGTGGGCGCAAATCAAGGGGAAATGTGTCGCGTTTTGACAAAAAAACGTCGGTTTTTGTTTCCGATGGGAAACTTCCGGCTTGGATCGGGGTAGCGACTGTTTTAGAGTTTGTCGATAGATTGATGAAATTAACTGTTAAGGCTATTCTGATGAAGTTTTTCAGCCCCCTTCTGCTCCTTCTCCTTGCCCTTTTGCCCAGCCAAAGCCCGGCGCTGTCGATCTGGGTGCCTGAAACCTTTGGCGAGTATATCGACAATCTCGATGCCCTTGGCCGCCCCTATAAAATCGTCTATGGCCATTTCGCCAACATCGCGCCGCTGACGATACAAGACACCACCGCTGAACGGCCCGCTGATTTTATCGCCGACGGCTACCGCTCCAAGATCATCTCGGCTTCGGCGATTTTCGAGGTGGTGGACCCGCGCCAAAACCCGCGCCGATATGGCCAGCTTGACGTGCTGTTGACCCGCTATTGGGCCAGTGCGCTGGGCCCTGACAATGACCAGCCCGACCCGGAGGGCTATAAATACATCAACTTTATCGACCTTGGTGATCCTGCGCATGGCGACCGGATTATCACCCTCATACCGGATGCAAACGGCACCCTTACCGAAACCGGCGGCAACTATATGTTCAGCGGCCCGTTCACCGATGTGCAGGCGCGAGAGCTGATGCATTGCGTATTTGACGGGGCTTGTGGCAAGGCCGACATTGCGCACCTGCGGCAGATGCCCTATTTTCGCTATTGACCCCTCGGCGGGGCGCAGCCACAAAAAAACCCGGGATGCGTGTTTCCACCCCGGGCCGGTCTGTCTGTATGAATCAATGCTAGTGCGAGAACGGCAAGCGCCCGTTCAGCAGATCATTGGCATTGGCAACGAAGGGAATATCGGTGGTCCGGCACGAAACCTGATCGCCCAGTTGGTCTTCCGAAGGGGCACGCCACAAGAACGAGGCATCGTTGAACAGATGCTGGCCATTATAGAAGAACCGGTAGCCGGTCAAAGCCCGCTCTAACCGGCGATGCACCGAGGAGCCGCCCCACATGAAATAGTTGCCGCAAATCGCCATCTTGCCGTTGTCATTCTGGGCAAAGAACAGAATGGCCATGCGACCGGTCCGCGAATTACCCATGCGATACACGTCGGCCCAAACGCCGCTGTCAAGCTGTTGCGCGGCCTGAACGGTCGTTGCCGTGCCAAAAAGCGAGGCCACCACCAAGGCAGCGGCTACAAATTTACTCTTGAACATATCTTCACCTATTTGTTTATCTCAAGTTTCGAATCTTTAGGTGAAGTTACCCCTTGTTAACATTTGTGTAAATCTATTTTCCCTTTTTGATTGAATTTATTTAGCCAAGACACAATCGCACCGGTGGTGCGATTGTGCTGGACAAAGGGGTTATTTGACGGTGATCACTGTCCACATGCCCGCCGCATAGTGCCCCGGCACGTTGCAATAGAGCGCATAGCTGCCCGGTTCCAGCGTCACGCTAAGCGCGCCACTTGCACCGGGTGCCAGTTCGGCCACTTCGCCGACACTGCCCGCCGCTTCTTCATCCACTGCCATATCATCGGCATTATAGGGCAACGAGCCATCGGAACCGGACAGGCGGGTCACTACCATTTCATGCTCGATATCCGGCGCGGTATTGACCACGTCAAAGGTGACCTCACCCGCAGGAATTTCAATCACACTTACCGCAATTCCCATGGAATCGGTTGCCTTTGCAGCCCCGTCCCCGATCTTGTGATCTTCGGCCATGTCCATGCTGTCCATCGCATCCCACAGGAAAACGTGAACCGTTGTTTGCGCAAATACCGGCGAGGCAAGCCCCGCAACCGCCACTGCAGCCGCCATCAGTGTTTTGGAAAATTTCATTGTCTTTTCTTTCGTGTTAGTGTTGTTGCAGCGCAGATTGTTGCACTGCATGGCGCTGACCTAGGGCAACGACTTTTTCGGATACATGCGCCATTTGGCATATTTTCAGACCTCTATAACCGGAGTTTGCCGCCCTATAACCAGAGTTCAATGCCCGAAACCCCGAACCCGTTGTGATAGGTTTTATCACCAATCGTTGTTTCCCTTTCGGGTGCCCATGCGTTAGCGTCTCGCGATTAAAAGCGTTTCGACTTTTCGTTGAAGCACATATCATGCCCTGCCGGTGAGGCAGTGATTGCGCAGCAATCGCGTTCACTGGCAGGGCATGATTCACTATCAAGTCAATACGCCAAAAGACAAAGGAAACCCGATGACCCGCCCCGGACCCCTGCAATGGACCCTGCTTTTGACCCTTGGAATGATCTGGGGTGCCTCGTTTCTGGGGGTGGAAAAGGCGTTGACCGGTTTTGCGCCCATCACCATCGCCGCGCTGCGAATCGCGCTGGCGGCGGTGATCCTGACCTTTGCCAGTTTTGCCATGGGCATCGGCTTGCCCCGTGACAGGCGCACATGGCTGTTCGCCTTTGGCATGGGGCTGTTTTCCAACGCGATTCCGTTCACATTGCTTAGCTGGGGGCAACAGCATGTGACCTCGGGCTATGCCGGTATTACCATGGCCGTTGTGCCCTTGCTGGTGCTGCCTTTGTCACATTTCCTGATCCCCGGAATGCGGCTGACGCCGATCAAAACCCTTGGCTTTGGCATCGGGTTTATCGGGGTGGTGGTGCTGATTGGTCCGGCGCAGATCCTGCAATCGGGGGGTGGCGACATTGAAAACATCGCCCGCATTGCCTGCATCACTGCCAGCATGTGCTATGCGATTGGCGCGGTAATCACCCGCCTTGCCCCGAAAGGCGAGGCCATGGCCTTTAGCGCCGCAGCACTGATCGCGGGTTCTATTGTGGCGCTGCCAATTGCGCTGAGCGTCGAAGGCCTGCCGTCATGGCCAGCCGCACCGGCGTTGCTCGGCCAGTTGTATCTGGGGATATTCCCGACCGCGCTGGCCACGATCATGCTGGTGTTCATCGTCAAAACCGCCGGTCCGCCGTTCTTGTCGCTGGTGAATTATCAGGTGCCGATCTGGGCGGTGATCATCGGCATGGTGGTGCTGAAAGAGGACCTGCCCGGTTCGTTCCTCTGGGCGCTGGGGTTGATTCTGGCCGGTCTGGCGGTCTCGCAACTGGGCCGCAGCAAGGCATAGCCTGCTAATACCGGCCCAGTTCCACGCTGGACCGGCCCAGTTCGGCCCCTGCCGCGTCCAGCACGATGACATCGGCCATATAGCGGTTGCCGCGACCGCCCGAACAGGGCGGCAGATAGCCAACCGAGGCATAGCGCCCGGTCGAGCGTGCGGCGCTGATCACCCGCGCGCCCCCGGGCAGGTCCGTAGTCATGCCGGGCACGGCGGGCAGGGTTATATCACCGGCATGGGCGACAAAGCCGATCACCCCGTGGCCACCATTATCGGCCAGTGGCGGATAGCTTTTGTCATTAAACTGCACCCGCACGGTCGCGGTGCCCTCGGGCAGGCCGCTGATCTGCATCGGCGGCGTTGCCCCGTCGCCGCCAAACAAGCGGCATTGCTGGCCATCAGGTACCTTGCTTTCGTCCCACGGAGCCATCAGCGCCACGCTAAAATCCTGCGCTCCTGCGCTGCTTGCGGCCAGAATAACGGCTGCGGTCAAGATCGGTTTCCACATGGTTTTGCTCCTGCTGTTTTGCCTGTTATAGCCTATAACGCATCGATCCGCGCCACAATTTCGTGAACCACGCTTTCCAGCAGCGCCTTGTCGGTGCATTCGCCCATCACCCGTATCAGCGGCTCGGTCCCCGATTTGCGGATCAGCAAACGGCCGGTTTTGCCAAATGCAGCCTCTCCCTCGTCAATCGCAGCCCTTACCGCAGGGTGTTCCAGCGGCGCGGTATCGGGGTCAAATCCGGTGTTGAGCAGCAATTGGGGCACCGGTTCGAACACGCGGGTCAACTGGCTGGCCTTTTTGCCGGTTTCCACCATGGCGGCCAGAAATTGCAGCGCCGCGATCAGCCCGTCACCGGTAGTGGCAAAGTCGCGCAGCACGATATGGCCCGATTGCTCGCCACCCAGATTGAAATCACCGGCGCGCATGGCCTCGACCACATAGCGGTCGCCCACATCGGTGCGCTGCAGGGCAATGCCCTTTGATTCCAGATGCTGTTCCAGCCCCAGATTGGACATCACCGTCGCAACCAATGTGTTGCCCGACAACCGCCCCGCCTCGGCCCAGCGGGTGGCGATCAGCGCCATGATCTGGTCTCCGTCGGCCACCGCGCCGTTTTCGTCGATGATCATCAGGCGGTCGGCGTCGCCGTCCAGACAAATCCCCAGATCGGCCCCGTGCGCCACAACCGCGCTGGCGGCCAGATCGGTGTTGGTCGAGCCACAGCCCGCGTTGATATTATACCCGTCCGGCGTCACCCCCAGCGGCACCACCTCGGCCCCCAGCTCCCACAACACCTCGGGCGCGGTGCGATAGGCGGCCCCGTTGGCGCAATCCACCACAATTTTCAGCCCGTCCAGCCGATAGCGGCGTGGAAAGGTGGTTTTGGCGCGCTCGATATAGCGCGCGCGGTCGCCCTCTATCCGGTTGGCGCGGCCAATCTTGGGCGCATCAACCAGCTTTGGCGGGCTTTCCAGCATTGCTTCGATAGCGTGCTCGGCCTGATCCGACAGCTTGAACCCGTCCGCGCCGAAAAACTTGATTCCGTTATCGGAGGCCGGATTATGCGAAGCCGAAATCATAATCCCCAGATCGGCCCGCATAGAGCGCGTCAGCATCCCCACCGCCGGAGTCGGCACCGGCCCGAGCAGATAGGCATCCATGCCCACGCTCAGCAGCCCCGCCGTCAGCGCGTTTTCCAGCATATACCCCGAGCGCCGCGTGTCCTTGCCGATCACCACCCGTCGCGACCCGCCCGATTTGCGAAAGTAATGCCCCGCCGCCGCGCCCAGTTTCAGCGCCATTTCGGCGGTCAGCTTGTCATTGGCGCGGCCGCGCACCCCGTCAGTGCCAAAAAATTTGCGTGTCATTGCGGCTCCTCGATCATTGCCTGCCACAGGTCAATCGCCTGTCTGGTTTGTGCAATATCATGGACGCGCAACATCTGCACCCCCTGACGCAGCCCTTCCAGCGCCACCGTCATCGAACCGGCAAAACGCCGCTTAGGGTCGGGAACCGAGGCGATCTTGCCGATAAACCCCTTGCGCGACACCCCCAGCAACACCGGACAGCCCAGCCCGTGGAACGCCGACAGGCCACGCAGCAGGGCAAGGTTGTGGTGCAGGGTCTTGCCAAACCCGATGCCCGGATCAACCAGAATTTTCGCGCGCGCGATACCCGCTTTGACGCAGGCATCGACCCGCGATTCCAGATAGGCATAAACCTCGGGCAACACATCGTCATAGCGCGGGTTATCCTGCATGGTTTCGGGCGGGCCGCCCGCATGCATCAGGCAAACCGCCACCCCTGTTTGGGCCGCTACCGCCAGACTGTCGGGCGCATAGGTCAGTGCCGAAACATCGTTGAACAAGCCCGCCCCCGCCGCAATCGCCGCCCGCGCCACGGCCGGTTTGCGCGTATCGATCGATATCGGCCCGATTCCGTTTTCCCGCAAAGCGCCGATCACCGGCACGGTTCGCGAAATTTCGACATCATCCGCAATGGTCTGTGCCCCCGGGCGGGTTGATTCTCCGCCCAGATCGATGATATCGGCCCCCTCGGCCAGCATGCGCCGCGCCGAGGCCACCGGGTCATCATGCTCCCCCCCGTCGGAAAAACTGTCCGGCGTCACGTTCAGCACCGCCATGATAGATGCATGTTGCATCGAAATACCGCACAGATCGGCGCGCGGCGTGGTCAGGCGCTCTTGGGCCTGCGCGGGCAGGTCGCGGGCGTGGATGGTTTCTGGTGTCACGCCCGAACGCAACACCTCGACCCGCTCAAACCAGAGCGGCCCGCCAGCCAGCGCCAGCGCATCCGAAGGACGGGCGCGATCCTGCTGCACAATCGGGCGGAAAACCTCAGCCATGTTTCCACTTGATCGAGCAGCCGATAGACGGGGTTTGACGGGCCGGACCGTGGCCGGTATCGGCGATCAGGCGCATGGCCTCGACCAGCTCGCTTTTTTCGTCCATCGGGGTCGGATTGCGCCCCGACCCGTCCAGCCGCCCGCGATATTGCAACTGCAAATCGGCGTTATAGCCAAAGAAATCGGGGGTGCAGACCGCGCCATAAGCCCGCGCTACGGCCTGGCTTTCGTCATGCAGATAGGGGAAGGTAAACCCGTGCTCTGCCGCGAATGGCCCCATTTTATCAACCGCATCAGCCGGATACTCGGCCGCATCATTGGCGTTGATCGCCACAACGCCAAACCCCAGTTCCTGCAAGCGCGCCCCGTCCCGCGCCAGTTTGGCCGCGATGGAAATCACATAAGGGCAATGATTGCAGATAAACATGACCAGCAACCCGTTCGGGCCGGTCAGGCTGTCGCGCGTAAAGGTTTTGCCCGTACTGTCGGGCAAGGAAAAGTCGGGGGCCATCAGGCCGAATTCGCAAACCGGGGGCTGTGCCGCCATAAGAAATCCTCCGTTTCAGGTTTTCGCCATGCTTTACACCAAAAGGCGGCGGAAACCAAACCATTCAATAAAGATGCGCACCCCACTTAGAACACCTGCCCCAAGCCCAACCGTAGCTCTCCCGCAGTCCAGCCCGTGATTGCGTTCCGCAATCACAGGCTTCCCTTTGGGCCGGGCCGCCCTGCGGGCGGTAGGGGGGCGTTCCGCCCCCTCGCGACATTTGTCGCTCCCCCCTGAGAGTATTTGTAGAAAAATGAAATCTATGATCTTCTTCTTTTCCTGAATATCCCGGGGGTGAATGGCGCTTGCGCCAGAGGGGGCTGGCCCCCTGCCGAGGCGAAGCCGAGGCCCGGCCCAAGCGGAAGTCGTTGACTGGCTTTAGCCAGTCAATGGCTGGAGTGCGGGAGCGCCCCTTCGCCCTACAGTTTCACCGGCGCATTTATGGCGACTTGCAGCACCTTGACTTCGTCACTTTCGATCTGTTCTTTAGCCCCGACCAGAACCAGCCGGTCAGCCTGAAATCCGGAAGCCAGCCAAAGGGCCAGACCTTCAGTAGACCTGATTTCCGGAGATTCAACCGCATCCAGCACCATCTTTGACGGTGCCCAGACCGACAATTGGTCGTGCTTAACGGCCCAGTCCAGTTCGGTGCGGCTGTCCACGACCACGCAGCGCTTGTCCTTGCCTGCCAACACCCACGCATTCTGCTCCATCGCCAGCAAATCAATGCGCCGCTGTGCCATCGACACCTGCGCACGGGGCGGGGCAATTTCTGGCCGGTCAACGCAAATAATTGCCGGTAGGTCATACGCCGCGATCGCATCGAGCCACGCCCCAAGGTTAGGCCCGTGCACCACCTCGTTGGCCAAAAACACCACCACCGGATGCTTTACCTCGTTAACATGAGGCACAGAAACAGGGTGAATCGCGTCAAAATGGTCTTTGGAATTGCGCACGATTTCAACCCCCAGCGTGCCGGGAATCCGGTCCATCTTTTCGATGCGCACAAACACCCGCACCGCGCGTGGGTCTTCCAGGCAGCGTTCCGCCACCCGCTCGGCCAGGGTTTCCAACAGATTGATCCGTTCGGTCGACAGCTGCAGGTCAATGGCCTCGACGATGGTATCATAAGAAATCACCTTATCCACATCATCTGAACTCGCCGCATTGTGGTGGCTGACTTCCAGCACCACGTTAAAGCGTATACGCTGGTCCACACCGCGTTCCGACTGGAACGCACCGATTTCGACCGAGCGCAGATAGTCGCGTACACAAATCCGGTCCAACGGGTCGGTGCCCGCAGTTGCGGCTGCACGCCCGCTAAGCGCACCAAATGCCGTCGATATTTCTTCCATGGCACTTCCCTCGCTTGCCAACCCGCCGGCATTTTACCGCCCGAGAGGATTTGGGGGCTTGTGGACCTTTCGTCAAGCTTTTAGTGTGACCGCCAATCTTTTTTCCCAGTCGCCGAGTTTCCCTGCCCCAAGATCGATTCAATCTGTCAGAGACACGAATGCACATAAAATTTCCGTTTATATACCTGATCCTGATCGCAATTAGCGTTTCCTTTCAGGCGACTGCAAGCATAGCGGCCTGCCGGGGCACCCTCGGCACCGAGTATAACCTCCCGATCAATACCCGCCCGATCAACCAAAGCCTGTTCAACAACGCTATTCTGTTCTATACTAATAAATACCGATGCCAACGCGGGATACACCAACTCACGACCACGAATCAGTTGATGCGATCGGCGGTTGCCCATGCAACCGGTATGGCTGCAACCCTCACCTATTCCCATATTATCCCGCGTGCCCGCTCCCGTGATCTGAGTACACGGCTGCACGGTAATCACGCTCCGTTTCGCAGGGCCGGTGAGAACATCGCTAAAACGTTTTTCTATGCGCTGAACGGTCGCCCGTTTCTGACCTCGGGAAGTTGCAACTTCCGGTACATGGCCAACCGGCAACCGGTGCCGCTGCATTCCTATGCCTCGCTGGCCAACGAGGTCGTGCAA
>JALXER010000391.1 GCA_027069385.1 Paracoccaceae bacterium | reverse complement strand
CGCTGACCTATATGGGCAGCCAGCGGGTGCAGCCGAATTATAACGTGATGGGGGTGGCCAAGGCGGCGCTGGAAAGCTCGGTGCGCTATCTGGCCAATGATCTGGGGCCGGATGGAATCCGCATCAATGCCATCAGCCCCGGCCCGATGAAAACCCTGGCAGGGGCCGCGATTGGCGGCGCGCGCAAGGTCTATAAAACCATCGGTGATAATGCGCCGATGCGCAGCAATGCGACGCTGGAAGCCGTGGGCGGCACCGCGACCTATCTGCTGTCGGATCAGGGTGCCTATACGACCGGCGAAGTGATTTTTGTCGATGGCGGCTATCATGTCATGGGTATGATGCAAAACGAAAACCTGTAACCTCCTCCGGCCCCTCTGCGCCCTCGGGGAGCCTAAAGGCCCCCCTCGGCCTCAGAGCCTTCCCGAACGGGAAGGGCGGCTTTGAAGCAAGCTTCAAAGCCGGTTGCGACACCATGGCCTCACTGCGTTCGGTTTTGGAGAATCACGAATGGCGGCTCCTAGATATGCAGGCGTTGTGCCGTTTAAGGGTTTTGCCATTCTGGCAAAAGGGGTTTCACTTCGCACCATCGGGGGGTACGCGCATTCATGCGCGAGGGGGGCTGTGGCCCCCCTTTTCGCCGAACGAAGTGAGGCCATGGTGTCGCAACGCGTTTTGAAACTTGTTTCAAAACGCACCGCCTCTCAGCATAACCGCTCAAATTTGCGCGTTGACATTTCCGGCCCTCGCGCCCATTTATACGCCAACCGTAACCGGGCGTTTCGTAGGCGCCAAAACTCGAAAGGATCGCCGATATGGCCCAGATTTCCCTTACCCTTCCCGATGGCGCAGTGCGCAATTACGAGGCTGGCATCACCGGCGCTCAGGTGGCTTCGGACATCTCCAAATCGCTCGGCAAGGCCGCCATTGCCTGCGCCATAGACGGCAAATTCTCGGACCTGTCGATCCCGATCAACAGCGACGCGGCCTTTCAGATCTATACTTCCAAGGACGAACCCCAGGCGCTGGAACTGTTCCGCCATGACGCCGCGCATATCATGGCCCGCGCCGTGCAGGAGCTGTGGCCCGATGTGCAGGTCACCATCGGGCCGGTTATCAAAAACGGCTGGTACTACGATTTCGACCGCGACGAACCCTTTACCGAAGACGACCTTAAAGTCATCGAAAAGAAGATGCGCGAGATCATCAACAAGCGCGAATCCGTGCGCACCGAAGTGTGGGAGCGCGACCGCGCCATCGCGTTCTACAAGGACAATAACGAGCCTTACAAGGTGGAGCTGATCGAGGCCATTCCGGGCGACGAGGACCTGCGGATGTATTGGCACGGCAACTGGCAAGACCTCTGCCGTGGGCCACACCTCGCCCATACAGGCCAAGTGCCTGCGGATGCCTTCAAACTGATGTCGGTCGCGGGGGCCTATTGGCGCGGTGACAGCAACAATAAAATGCTCCAACGTATTTACGGCGTCGGCTTTCGCTCCAAACAGGAGTTGAAGGCCTATCTCCACATGGTCGAGGAAGCCGAAAAGCGCGACCACCGCCGGCTTGGCAAGGAAATGGACCTGTTTCATTTGCAGGAAGAGGCCCCCGGCATGGTGTTCTGGCACCCCAATGGCTGGCAGCTTTACCGCACCTTGCAAGACTATATGCGCCGCCGCCAGCGCGATGACGGCTATCTTGAAATCAACACGCCGATGGTGGTGGATCGCAAACTGTGGGAGGCCTCGGGGCATTGGGACAAATACCGCGAGAACATGTTCACCACCGAGATTGACGACGAACACGCCAACGACAAGCGCACCAATGCGCTAAAGCCGATGAACTGCCCCTGCCATGTGCAGGTGTATAATCAAGGGCTGAAGAGCTACCGTGATTTGCCCCTGCGGCTGGCCGAATTCGGCTCTTGCCACCGCTATGAAAGCTCGGGATCGATGCACGGGCTGATGCGGGTGCGCGGCTTCACGCAGGATGACGCGCATATTTTCTGCACCGAAGCGCAGATTGCCAGCGAAACCAAAAAGTTTATCGAGTTGCTGACGCGGGTTTACGAGGACCTCGGCTTTGCCGAATTCCAGATCATGTTCTCCACCCGCCCCGATGTGCGGGCGGGCAGCGACGCGGTGTGGGACCAGGCCGAAGCGGCGCTGGAAAACGCCATCAAGGCCCTGGACCTACCCTATACCATCGACCCGGGCGAAGGCGCGTTTTACGGGCCGAAGCTGGATTTCAAACTGACCGACGCCATCGGGCGCGAATGGCAGTTGGGCACCCTGCAAGCCGATTTCGTGCTGCCCGAACGGCTGGACGCGGAGTATATCGGCGAGGACGGGGCCAAGCACACGCCGGTTATGCTGCACCGCGCCACGTTGGGCAGTTTCGAGCGTTTCCTTGGTATCCTGATCGAAAACTATGCCGGAAAATTCCCGCTCTGGCTGGCCCCGCGGCAAATTGTGGTGGCCTCTATCGTGTCGGATGCGGATGATTGGGTGCACGAGGTGGTGGCGCGGCTGCGGGCGCGCGGGCTGCGGGCCGAGGCCGATGTGCGCAATGAAAAGATCAATTACAAGGTGCGCGAGCATTCCCTTGGCAAGGTGCCGGTCATTCTGGCCGTGGGCATGCGCGAGGTCGAGGAACAGAGCGTTTCGATGCGCCGCCTTGGCGAAAAAGGCTCGAAAGTGCTGGGGGTTGACGAGGCGGTAGAATTGCTGATCACCGAAGCCACCCCGCCGGACCTGAAACCATAAAGGCCCCGCCCGAAGGCGAGGCCTGATATCGGCAAACGGGGCGCCCGAGCGGCGCCCTTTTTGTTATTCGCCCGGGCAGTTCTCGATCAACGCGCCACCGGCACGCATCGGAATCACCATCAGTTCACACAGACGTTTGTCGGCATCGCTGAGCATGCTGTCGCTGGTCGCAGCTTCGGCCTCGGCGGCAGCCGCGGCAGCAGCCTCGGCTTCGGCAGCAGCGGCAGCTTCGGCGGCAGCCTGTTCTTCAGCAGCAGCCTGCGCGGCGGCTTCGGCTTCGGCCTGTGCGGCAGCTTCGGCCTCGG
>JALXER010000390.1 GCA_027069385.1 Paracoccaceae bacterium | reverse complement strand
ATGGTAACCACCGCGTTGTGCATATTATTCAGCAACGCCAGACCCTCGCTATCCAGTTCGGTCAGTTCATCGCGGGTGCATTGCCCCTGCTCGATGATCTGCAAGACAAGCGGGTAAAATTCCTGCCAGCTTTGGTCTACCTTGGCCATGGCTTCCAGCACTTCCGGAGAGGTTTCGGGCGTCAGGCCAAGGCTTTCATCGCCAAACCGCAAGGCGTCGTTAGTGGTGGCAAACAGCGCGAACGCATCCTGAAGCATGGTCTGGTGCATATCCACATTCACCCCGTCGCGGATAAAGCATGCCGCCTTGCTGATACGCTGGGTCAACATGCGCTGGCGCCCGGCGATGTCGATGCGCAAAGCCGCATCGGCGGCAACCTCATGGCCCGCCTGAGCCGGAGCAACCGACAAAAACGAAGCGGCGGGAAAAAGTGCCGCAAACAGCGCGGCGCGGGGAATACTGAGAAAAGCCATAACAGGGATCCTTACCAACTAAACTTGCTGCTTAGTGGAGTAAGCATCCACAAGTGACAGTTCAATCACCCTGCGACAGTTTTCGCGTCATTTTTCACGTCTCGTCGAAAGGGTCCATCGGGTTCCAGTCGTCGGAAAGCTCGTCAGCGTCAACAATTTCAAGCCCCGACCCTGCGTCATCCGTAGAATCACGGTGCGACACATTGCGCAGCTCGGCATCGGGAAAGGCGGCCAGTACCGCCGCAACCATCGGATGGGCGCGGGCTTGCGCCATCAGGTCGGTTTTTCGGGTTTGCGCGGTTTCGGCAATGGTCGGCGCACCGCCCCCCTGCACCACCGAAATGCCCCAGCGCGCACCGGTCCAGTTCTGTAAGCGCCCCGCCAGCCGGTTGACAAATTCGGGCGGCATATCGGGGGCGGGTTCGAACTCTATCCGGCCGGGCGTATAGGACACAAGGCGGATATAGCGTTCGACCTCGATCAGCAGCACCGTGTCGCGGCGCGCCTCGATCAGGGCCAGCACATCGCTGAACTGCGCATACCGGGCCAGCGCGTCGGGCTGCGCGGCAATGACCGTGCCGCCATTGCCCATTCTGGCCCCGCCCGGAGAGCCACCACCAGGCCCGCGCGGTGGTGTAGCCGGTGGCGGGGTCTGGCCTTGCAGCTTGCGCACCAGTTCTTCGGGCGCGGGCAGATCGGCCACATGGGTCAGACGGATAATCGCCATTTCGGCGGCCATCATCGCATTCGGGGCCATTGCCAGTTCATCGAGCGATTTCAGCAACATCTGCCACATGCGCGCCAGACTGCGCATCGGCAATTCGGCCATAGCCTGCCCGCGGGCGCGTTCATCGGGGCCGATGCTCGGGTCTTCGGCGGCCTCTGGGGTGATTTTGACCACGCTGATCCAGTGAGTGATTTCGGCAAGGTCGCGCAGCACCATCACCGGATCAACCCCCATGGCGTATTGCGCCGACAGCTCGGCCAACGCCCCCGCCGCATCGCCGCGCATGATCAGGTCGAACAGGTCCAGCACCCGCCCCCGATCGGCCAGCCCCAGCATGGCGCGCACCATTTCCGCGTCAACCGTGCCGCTGGCATGGGCCATGGCCTGATCGAGCAGCGACAGCGCATCGCGCGCCGACCCTTCCGAGGCGCGAATGATCAGCGCCAGCGCATCGGGGGCAAAGCTCGCGCCCTCTTGCGTGGCGATAGAGGTCAGGAATTCGGCCATGACCTCGGGTTCGATACGGCGTAGGTCAAAGCGCTGGCAGCGCGACAGCACCGTCACCGGCACCTTGCGGATCTCGGTGGTGGCAAAGATGAATTTCACATGCGCGGGGGGTTCTTCCAGCGTCTTGAGCAGCGCGTTGAACGCATTGTTCGACAGCATATGCACCTCGTCGATGATATAGATCTTGAAGCGCGCCGAGGTGGCGGCGTAATGCACCGAATCAAGCACATTGTTGCGGATATCATCGACCTTGGTTTGCGAGGCCCCGTCCATTTCGATCACGTCCACATGGCGGCCTTCCATGATGGCAACGCAGTGTTCGCATTGGCCGCAAGGCTCGGTCGTGGGGCCGCCCTGCCCGTCCGGCCCGATGCAGTTCAGACCCTTGGCAATAATCCGCGCCGTGGTGGTTTTGCCGGTGCCCCGAATGCCGGTCATGATAAAGGCATGCGCGATCCGGTCGGCGTCAAAGGCGTTTTTGAGGGTGCGCACCATGGCATCCTGACCGTACAGGTCCTTGAACGTCTCGGGGCGGTATTTGCGCGCCAGCACCTGATAGGCAGTGTCGGGCTTTGCGGGGTCGGTCATGGGGCGGCCTGTCGGTTGTTCGGGCTTGAGCATAAGGTCGATTGATGCGAAAGAAAAGACGTTCATTGCACCCGCGGAGGCCCCATGTTCAGCAAAGCCAACCTGTCCTTTCAGGCGCTGCCCCATCCGGGCGGGCCGGATTATACCGACGAGCAGATGCAATCGGCGGCAACGGCGTTTCTGGAGCGGATGAAAACCCGCCACAGCACCCGCGATTTTGCCGATACGCCGGTGCCGCGCCAGGTGATCGAAACCTGTATCCGCGCCGCCGGTCGCGCGCCCAGCGGAGCCAATCACCAGCCCTGGCACTTTGTCGCCATTCAGGACCCGTCGCTGAAAGCGCAAATCCGACAGGCCGCCGAGGCCGAGGAAGCCGCGTTTTACGCCGGTGGCGGGGGGGACGAATGGATCAAGGCGCTTGAACCGCTGGGCACCGGCGTGGAAAAACCCCACCTGACGACCGCGCCATGGCTGATCGTGGTCTTCGCCCAGCGTTGGGGCACCTTTGATGACGGCAGCCGTTACAAGAACTACTATGTGCCCGAATCGGTCAGCATCGCCACCGGATTTCTGATCACCGCCCTGCACCATGCCGGACTGGCCAGCCTGACCCATACCCCCAACCCGATGAAGTTCCTGAACAAAATGCTCGACCGACCCAAATCGGAAAAAGCCACGATGATTCTGGTGGTGGGGCATCCGGCCGAAAACGCAACGATCCCCAAAGCCTCGACCCTGAAAAAACCCCTGCCCGATATCCTGACGCTTCGATAAACGG
>JALXER010000389.1 GCA_027069385.1 Paracoccaceae bacterium | reverse complement strand
ACCTGTGTGTGCGGGCCTGCCGCGAAGTGCAGGTCAATGATGTGATCGGCATGGCCGGACGCGGCGCCAACAGCAAAATCGTGTTCGACATTGCCGACCCGATGGGCGCGTCAACCTGTGTGGCCTGTGGCGAATGCGTGCAGGCCTGCCCGACCGGTGCCTTGCTGCCCGCCAAACCGGCGGCACAGGATTATGACCGCGCCGTGGCATCCGTCTGCCCCTATTGCGGGGTGGGTTGCCAGATTTCGCTGAAGATCAAGGATAACCGCGTGGTGCGGGTTGACGGGCTGGACGGGCCGGCCAACGAGGGGCGTCTTTGCGTCAAGGGGCGTTTTGGCTTTGACTATATCCACCATCCGCACCGGCTGACCACTCCGCTGATCCGGCGCGACGATGCGCCCGAAAAAGGCCTGAACGTCGATCCGGCCAATCCGCTGACCCATTTCCGCGAGGCCACTTGGCCCGAGGCACTGGCACGCGCCGTTGCGGGCTGGCAAGCGGTGGGGGGCAAGGCGGTGGCGGGGTTCGGCTCGGCCAAGTGTTCCAACGAGGAGGCCTATCTTTTCCAAAAGCTGATCCGCACCGGCTTCGGGCACAACAATGTCGATCACTGCACGCGGCTGTGCCATGCCTCTTCGGTGGCGGCACTGATGGAGAATATCGGCTCGGGTGCGGTCACGGCCACGTTCAACGAAATAGAAAACGCCGATGTGGCGATCGTCATCGGCTCTAACGCCATTGAAAACCACCCCGTTGCCGCGACCTATTTCAAACAGTTCACCAAGCGCGGCGGCAAGCTGATAGTGCTGGACCCGCGCGGTGTCGGCCTTGGGCGCTATGCCAGCCAGCGGGTGCAGTTTGCGCCCGGCGGCGATGTGTCGATGCTGAATGCGATCATGCATGTGATTGCGTTTGAAGGGCTGCAGGATCAGGCCTATATCGACCGGTTCACCAGCGGGTGGGAATCCTTCAAGGCGCATCTGGCCAATTATCCCCCCGAGGCCATGGCCCCAATTTGCGGCGTGCCAGCCGATACCCTGCGCGCAGTGGCGCGCCAGTTCGCCAAGGGCAATGCGGGAATGATTTTCTGGGGCATGGGGGTAAGCCAGCACGTCCACGGCACCGATAATGCGCGCTGCCTGATCAGCCTTGCGCTGATGACCGGCAATATAGGCAAACCCGGCGCGGGGCTGCATCCGCTGCGCGGGCAGAACAACGTGCAGGGGGCCTCGGATGCGGGGCTGATCCCGATGTTCCTGCCCGATTATCAAAGCGTGACCCATGACGCGGCGCGGGCGCGGTTTGCCGATATCTGGGGGGTGGACAACCTGTCCGGAAAGACCGGCCTGACGGTGGTAGAGATCATCGCCGCCATCCATGCCGGTGACATCAAATCCATGTATATTCTGGGCGAGAACCCCGCCATGTCCGACCCCAATGTGCAACACGCGCGCGCCGCCCTGGCGCGGCTGGAGCATCTAGTGGTGCAGGATATCTTTCTGACCGAAACCGCGAATTATGCCGATGTGATCCTGCCCGCCACCGCATGGGCCGAAAAGGACGGCACCGCGACCAATACCAACCGGCAGGTGCAACTGGGCCGCGCTGCGGTCACGCCGCCGGGACAGGCGCGCCCCGATTGGCGCATCCTGTGTGATCTGGCCAACGGGCTGGGGCTGGACTGGGATTATACCCACCCCTCGGACGTGTTTGCCGAGATGAAACGCGGCATGAAAAGCCTTGATAACATCACCTGGGAACGGCTGGAGGCCCAAAGCGCCGTGACCTATCCGAGCCCGTCCCCCACCGACCCCGGTCAGGCCATCGTGTTTGGCGACGGGTTTCCACGGCCCGACGGGCGCGGGCTGTTTACTCCTGCCCATGTGACTCCGCCCGCAGAAACGCCCGATGCGCAATACCCGCTGACCCTGATCACCGGACGACAACTGGAACACTGGCATACCGGCACCATGACCCGCCGCGCCGCGGTGCTGGATGCGGTGGAACCCGAGGCCAATTGCGCGCTGAATCCGGCCACCCTGCGCAAGCTGGGGATCGAACCGGGCGGGATGGTACGGCTAAGCACAAGGCGGGGCAGCATCACCATCATGGCGCGCGCCGATACCGGTGTCGCAACGGATGCGGTGTTCGTGCCCTTTGCCTATGTCGAAGCCGCAGCCAATATCCTGACCAATGACGCGCTGGACCCGATGGGCAAGATCCCCGAGTTCAAATATGCCGCGGTCAAGGCAACCAAACCCTGAGCCGGACGGGGCGCTCCCGCACTTCGCGCGCGTTTGCGTGCCGCAAACACGCGCTACGCTTGGGCCGGGCCTCGCCTTCGGCTCGGCGGTCATGGGGGGGCTGATGGCGCATCTGCGCAACCTCACGCGGTGGTCACATATGGGTGCGAAGTGTTTCAGGCGGGTTGCCATCATTCCGGTTTACCTTCACGTTAAGTCCATGAAGAGAAATTAGAGGAGTAGAGAATATGAAACCTGAAATTCAAAATGCAGTCATTGGCGGGGTGGTTGCCACCATCGTCATGACCCTGATGATGATGTATATCGCGCCGATGATGACCGGCATGCCGATGGATGTTGCCGCGATGATCGGCGGCATGCTGGGCAGTTACTGGCTGGGCATGGTGGTGCATATCATGATGGGTGTTATCGTGTTCCCGCTTGCCTATCTGGTATTTTACAACTTTGTTCCCGGCGCACCCTGGGCGCGTGGCATGATCTGGGGCGTTGTTCTGTGGCTGGGCGCGGTAATCGTGGTGATGCCCATGGCCGGCGCGGGCTTTCTGATGGCCAATATCGGCGGCATGATTGCAGTCATGGCCGCGCTGATGGGCCATCTGGTTTACGGCGGATTGCTGGGCGCGATTGCCGGTGGTGGCAAGTCCTGATTGGCGCTGGTGGCGGATTGCTCTGCCACCAGATCGGCCCAGATCGGCAGATGATCCGAGGCGCGCGCCGAGCGGTCGCAGCGATGTACCCCGCCATTGACCAGACGCAGATCGTGGCTTAGCGCCATCCGGTCAAGCCCGGCAATCGGGCGCGTACTGGGAAAGCTGTCGCCCAGCGAATGCACATGAAACCCCGCCGCGAATCCGGTCAAGTTGCGACCGCGCGGCGACCATTCGTTAAAATCCCCCAGCACGATCGTAGGCATGGCAGGCAGGGTAGCCAGATGGTTGACAATCGCGACAACCTGACGGCGCCGGTGCCGCTTAAGCAGCGCAAAATGCACCCCCACCACGCGCAACGCGCCCCCGGGCAGGCGCAGATCGACCGAGACCGCGCCGCGTGGCTCCAACCCGGGCAAATCAAGCGTGGCGCGGCGAGTCACCCCGACCCCCTTGCGCACCAGAATGGCGTTACCATGCCAGCCGATGCTTTGCGGGCGCTTGGCCAGATCAACCACGCGCAGGCCGGTTTCCTGCTCTATCATTTCGCGCGGCAGGCTGGTTGCGCGCGCACCGGTGCGCCGGTCTACCTCTTGAATCGCGACCACGTCGGGATCAATCGCCGCCAGCACCGACAGCACCCGCAACGGGTTGCGCCGGTAATCGGTGCCCACGGATTTACGAATGTTATAGCTGGCAACGCGCGCTTGCATATGGCCTCCTTGCATTGCAATATAGGGACCAAGCGGCGTTTTTCAAACCCGGCAGAGGCCAGCCATGACCATCCCGAAACAAAGCTGGATCGTGTATCTGATCTGGATTTTCCTGACCGGCGAGATCCTGTTCTCGCTGGCCTTCGTCCACCTGCGCGAGGCCTTTGTTGCCGGGCTGACCCTTGGCCTGACCTTCCTGCCCATCCTGTTCGCGGAGCGCTTTCGCATCCGGCTGCCGATCAGCTTTGGTGCGCTGGTGGTGGTTTTTCTGTTTGCCACCCTGTTTCTGGGCGAGGCCGGCGATTTTTACAACCGGTTCTGGTGGTGGGATATCCTGTTGCACAGCGGCTCGGCTATCGGGTTCGGGCTGATCGGGTTTATCATCGGGTTCATGATGTTCGAGGGCGACCGTTTTCGTGCGCCGCCCATCGCCATTGCGATCATGTCTTTCTGTTTTGCCGTGGCCATCGGGGCCATGTGGGAGGTGTTCGAGTTTACCATAGACCAGACCTTTGGCACCAATATGCAAAAATCCGGGCTGGTCGATACCATGTGGGATTTAATTGTCGATATGATCGGCGCGGCTATTGGTTCTATGGCCGGGCTTTCCTATCTTAAGGGCGAGCAATCGGGGATGCTGCAACACATGATCGACCAATTCGTCAAAGCCAACAAACGCCTGTTTCGCAAAGGTGACGAATGAGGGCGCGTAAAAAGCGCCATCCGCTCTATCGCGCGTTTATCTGGTTCGGGCTGCTGGTCGGGGCGCTCGGGCTGGCGGTGTTTATCGTTTTTGGCAATCCGCGCCCGTTCTTTGCCTATTCCAAAACCGCGGGGCAGATCACCTTTTATGCCACGACCCCGATCCCAGAATCCTTTGCCGCAGACATCGCCAAGATCGAAACGCGGTTGCGCAAAGTGCTGCCCGACAACCCGTTCCCCGAGGTTTCCATGTATGTGACCGGACCGGGCTGGCGCACGACGCTGTTCTTTGTCGGCTCACCCCGTGCCAGCGGGGTTGTCTATTTTCCGCTGACCCGCGACCACGGGTTTTTGCGCGGTGCCGATTTCGCCCATAACCGGCTGGTGCGCGATGACCGGCCCGCGCCGCCGCCTTTCACCCTGCGCCAGTACGCCACGCATGAACTGACCCATGTGCTGCTGGGGCAGCGTCTTGGCGTGTTGCGCTTTCACCGCTTGCCCCACTGGGTGGCCGAGGGCTTGCCCGACTATGTGGCGCTGGGCGGGCTGGACGCGCAGACCTATGCCCGCTACGGGCAGGGTCGCCGCCTTGGCTATTACGCGCCGTTTCGTCGGCTGGTCACTGCCTTTCTTGAGGAAAAGAACTGGACCATCGATCAACTGCTGGCCACCGACCTGACCTTTGAACAGGCGATGGCGCAGCTTGGCTAAAGCAATTGCGGCGCGGGGCATTTCGCGCTAAGGCCTGTGCATGAAACATTTCCCCTCCAAAGCGGCCATTCTTGAATGGATCAAAGACAACCCCGGGCAATCCTCTAAACGCGAGGTGGCGCGGGCGTTTGGCATCAAGGGGCAGGGGCGCATCGACCTGAAGCGCATCCTGCGCGAGCTGTATGCCGAGGGCCACCTGACCAAGGACCGCAAGACCTATCGCGACAAGAACAGCCTTGCGCCGGTCGAGTTGCTGCATATCACCGCGCAGGACCGCGACGGAGACCTGTTCGCCGAACCGCTGAACTGGAAGGGTGATACCCGCGCGCCAAGCGTGCTTTTTGTGCCCAAAAAGGGCGACCCCGGCCTGACTATCGGCGACCGGATCTTGTGCAAGATCCAGAAAACCGGCGATGAACACATCCCGTTCGAGGGCCGGCTGATCCGGCGGATCGGGCGCGGGGCCGAAAAGATCATCGGCATCTATCGCAGCGGCGAAACCGGCGGGCGTATCCATCCGGTGGACAAAAGGTCGGATCGCGAATGGGCGGTTGACCCGGGTAATCGCAACGGCGCGCGCGACGGCGAACTGGTCGAGGCCGAAAATCTGGGCGGGCGCAATCGCGGGCTGGGCCGTGCCAAGGTGGTGGCGCGCATCGGCGACCCGACCGCGCCCAAGGCCGTGTCGCTGATTGCCATTCATGAACACCAGATCCCCGACGCCTTTCCGGCCGATGCGCTGGACGAGGCCGCCGCGGCCAAACCGGTTGATCTGGGCGAGCGCGAGGATTTGCGCCACCTGCCCCTGTTCACCATCGACCCCGCCGATGCGCGCGACCGCGACGATGCCATCTGCGCCATGCCCGACCCCGACGGTGACGGGTTTATCGTCTGGGTGGCGATTGCCGATGTGGCCCATTATGTGCGCCCCGGCTCGGCGCTGGACAAAGAGGCGCGCAAGCGTGGCAACTCCAGCTATTTCCCCGACCGCGTGGTGCCGATGCTGCCCGACGCGCTGTCGGGCGATCTGTGCTCCTTGCATGCCAGGGTAGAGCGCCCTTGCATGGCGCTGCGCATGGTACTGAACAAGCACGGCCAAAAGACCAGCCACCGCTTTACTCGTGGCCTGATGAAATCGCCCGCCGCGCTGTCATACCATCAGGCGCAAGCCGCCGCCGACGGGGTCGATGATCCGGCCACGGCGGATATTCTGGAAACGGGGATCAAGCCGCTTTGGGCCGCCTATCGCGCCGCCTGCAAGGCCCGCGACAAACGCCAGCCCCTGCATCTGGACCTGCCCGAGCGCAAGATCGTGCTGTCGGATGACGGCGTTGTCACCTCGGTTGCCTTTCGCGACCGGTTCGATGCCCATAAACTGGTAGAGGAATTCATGGTGCTGGCCAATGTCTGCGCCGCCGAGACGCTGGAATCCGCCAAGGCCGATCTGGTCTATCGCAACCACGAAGAACCCGCCCCCGAAAAGCTGGAATCGCTGCAAGAGGTGGCGCAATCGGTGGGGCTGGTGCTGCCCAAGGGCCAGCGCCTGACCACCGCCAACCTCAACCGGTTGCTGGACGGCGCGGCGGGCGGGGAATACGCCGAGTTGATCAATATGAGCGTGCTGCGTTCCATGACCCAGGCCTATTACGGCCCCAAAAATACCGGCCATTTCGGGTTGCATCTGCAACGTTATGCGCATTTCACCTCGCCAATCCGGCGCTATGCCGACCTGATCGTGCATCGCGCCCTGATCGCCGCGCATGGCTGGGGCGATGACGGGATCACCCCCGACGAGATCGCCAATCTGGAGGCCACGGCCGAACATATCAGCCAGACCGAGCGGCGCTCTATGCTGGCGGAACGCGACACCACCGACCGCTATCTGTCGGCCTATCTGAGCGAGCGCACCGGCAACGAATTTGCCGGCGTGGTGTCGGGCGTGGCGCGGTTCGGGCTGTTTGTGAAGCTGGATGAAACCGGCGCGGACGGGCTGATTCCGGTGTCCACATTGGGGCGTGAATACTTCGTCTATGACGAGGAGGCGCGCACGCTTATGGGCGAACATTCCCGCAAGGTGCTGCGCGCCGGCCTGCGCGCCCGCATCAAGCTGCTGGAGGCCGACCCCCTGACCGGCGGCTTGCTGTTCGAACTGTTGGAGATCGACGGCAAACCGCTGCCGCGCGGGGCGAAATACGGCAAAAAACCGGGGCGCAAGCGGGGCAAGAAGCATTCGCACAAACGGTCCAGAAAATGACCTCTTTGGCGGTAATGATACAGGGCACCGGCTCCAACGTGGGGAAATCCATGCTGGTGGCGGGCCTGTGTCGGGCGCTGAAACTGCGCGGCCTGTCCCCGCGCCCGTTCAAGCCGCAAAACATGTCCAATAACGCTGCCGTAACGGTGGATGGTGGTGAAATCGGCCGCGCGCAGGCCTTGCAGGCGCTGGCCTGCGGGGTGGCGCCAAGCATCCACATGAACCCGATCCTGCTAAAGCCCGAGACCGAGACCGGCGCGCAGGTGGTGGTGCAGGGGCAACGCCGCGCTTCGGTGCGCGCGGCGCAGTATGGTACGCTGAAACCGACGCTGTTACCCGCGGTAATGGACAGTTTCACGCGGATGCGGGCGCAAGGCGATATCGTGATTGTCGAGGGCGCGGGCAGCCCGGCCGAGGTCAACCTGCGGCGCGGCGACATTGCCAATATGGGCTTTGCCGAGGCGGCGGAAATTCCGGTTATCCTGACCGGCGACATTGATCGGGGCGGGGTAATTGCGCAGCTTGTCGGCACCAAAGCGGTGATTTCACCCGATGATGCGGCGCGGATCATGGGCTTTATCGTCAACAAATTTCGCGGCGATCCGGCGCTGTTTGATGACGGCTATACCCTGATCGAAACCCGCACCGGCTGGCAGGGGCTGGGCGTGGTGCCGTGGTTTTCGGGCGCGCACCGGCTGCCCGCCGAAGACGGGCTGGATGTGCGATCGCACCGTGGTGGTGCCTATAAAATCGCGGTGCCGGTGCTGTCACGCATGGCCAATTTCGACGATCTGGACCCGCTGGCGCAAGAGCCGGATATCGCGGTGATCATGGTGCAGGCCGGTCAGCCATTGCCCGGCGATGCCGACCTGATCCTGATTCCGGGCACCAAATCCACCACCGGCGATCTGGCGTTTTTTCGCACGCAAGGCTGGGATGTGGACCTGCACGCCCATATCCGACGTGGCGGACAGGTGCTGGGGGTGTGCGGGGGCTATCAGATGCTCGGGCGCAGCATAGAGGACCCGGACGGGATTGAAGGACCGGCGGGTGTCACCCGTGGGCTGGGTTATCTGGACGTGACCACGCGAATGACGCCGCAAAAATCCCTGACGCAGGTGCAGGCCCGCCATATCGATACCGGCGCGGCGGCGACGGGCTATGAAATTCATATCGGTCAAACCGACGGGCCGGATTGCGCCCGCCCCGTGTTCAGCATAGGTGGCCAGCCCGAGGGGGCCGGATCGCCTGACGGGCTGGTGCAGGGCAGCTATCTGCACGGCATGTTCGGCGCTGACGGGTTCAGGCGCGCATGGCTGGATCAACGCGGGCTTGCGGGCAGCGCCGTTGGCTATGGCGAAACGGTTGAATCCACGCTGGACGCGCTGGCCGCACATCTGGAAACCCACCTGAATATTGATGCCTTGCTGGCGATTGCGGGGCATCATGGATGAACTGGCCCAGATCACCCGCGCGCTCGAAAACGTCGGAGCGCATTCATCCGACTATGACCTGAACCCCGAAATCCTTGGCGCCCTGCCAAAGGCACGCAAACTGCGCCCCGCGGCGGTGCTGGTCGGGCTGATCCCGCGCGCGGGCGGGCTGCATATGGTGCTGACCCAGCGCCCCGCCACCATGCAGCACCACCCCGCGCAGGTTGCCTTTCCCGGCGGCAAGGTCGATGCGATAGACGCCAGCCACATGCACGCCGCCCTGCGCGAGGCCGAGGAAGAAATCGGCCTGCCCGAAGCACAGGTGCGCATTCTGGGTGCCCTGCCCCGCCACGAAACCGTCACCGGTTTTACCGTCACGCCCTTTGTCGGCCTGATCGACGCCGGTTTCACCCCGCATCCCGACCCGACCGAAGTTGCCGAAGTGTTTTGCGTACCGCTGGTTTTTTTCACCCGCAAAGGCGCAATTCAGGTGCATTCGCGGTTTTGGAACGGGGTTGAGCGGCGCTATCTTGCCGCGCCCTATGGGCCGCATTACATCTGGGGGGCAACGGCCCGCATGATCAAAGGGCTGGTGGACGCGATGGAGGGCGCATGACCGAAATAACCGCCGACTGGCTGCAAGACCCTGCCGCGCAAGCGGTGTTTGCCATGCTGGAATCCGCCGGATATCAGGCGCTGGCGGTGGGGGGCTGTGTGCGCAACCACCTGCTGGGCGTGCCGGTCAAGGACGTGGATATCGCCACCGACGCGCGCCCCGAACAGACGATGGAACTGGCGCGCAAGGCGGGCCTGAAACCGGTACCCACCGGCATTGACCACGGCACGATTACGGTTGTCAGCGCCGGTACTCCGTTCGAGGTCACCACCTTTCGCCGCGATGTCGCCACCGACGGGCGGCGCGCCGTGGTGGCCTTTTCCACCAACTTGACCGAAGATGCCCGCCGCCGCGATTTCACCATGAACGCGCTTTACTGCACCCGCTCCGGCCATCTGGTAGACCCGCTGAACGGGCTGCCCGACCTGCGCGCGCGGCATTTGCGGTTCATCGACGATGCCAGTCTGCGCCTGACCGAAGACCACCTGCGCGCCTTGCGCTTTTTCCGGTTCTATGCGCTTTATTGCGACCCCGTGCAGGGGCCGGACCCCGAGGCGCTGGCCGCAATTGCCGCCAACCTTGACGGGCTGGCGCGCCTGTCAAAAGAGCGCATCGGCGCTGAAATGCGCGGGTTGCTGGGTGCGCCCGACCCTGCTCCGGCGCTGGCCATCATGCAGCAATGCGGGGTGCTGGCGCGGGTGCTGCCCGGTGCCTACCCGCGTTTGTCGCGCCGCTGGTCATGCTGGAACAGGCCGGAGGTATCGCCCCCGACTGGCCGCGCCGGTTGCTGGCGCTGGGCGTCGAGCGGGCGCAAAAACATTTGCGCCTGTCGCGTGCCGAGGCGCGG
>JALXER010000388.1 GCA_027069385.1 Paracoccaceae bacterium | reverse complement strand
CCGTAACACCGGCCGGAGCGTTCAGCACCGTGTCACGCATAGCGATCCGCGTGGCCAGGGCCGAGGAAAAGCTGGTGCCGCGGGCAAAGCTGTGCCCGCCCGTGCCCATGCCGGTAACGCGCAACCATGGTTCCGAATGCGATACCTCGCTTTCCACCGAAACGGCGATCACGCTGCTGGTTCCGGGGGCGCGTGGCAGGTCGGCGCTGGAAAAATCGCAGGGCTGCCCGTCATTGCGCCGATAGGCACTGACCACCGTCACGCCGGTACTGGTACAACTGCCGGTTATCGTACCGGCGCGCTGCACATAGGCCATCGGATTATCCGTATCATTCAGCGCGCCATAACCCGGCAAATAGCGCACATAATCCGGATCATCGAAATAGGATTGCCGACCACGGGGCGCAAAGCCGGATATGGTATCGCCGCGCTCGATCCAGAGGGATAGCGTATCCGCGCCGCCAAGCCCGTTATCGCGCAGTTCCAGCAACCAGCGCCCCGGCGGGACACGATCAATGCCGGTTGTGGGCTGGATCGCCACGATCAGGCGGCTGCGGGTCAGGCCGCCATCGCGGGCAAAGTGCTGGCTGTAAATGCGCGCTTTCAGGCTGTCGCCATCGGCCCATTCCCAGTATTCATCGGTAGTATTATCGGGGGTCAGCCATGCTCCGGCAACACCGTTTGGAGGGGTCAGGCGCAGGGATACCTTGTCGGCATCCACGCCGCTATCCTGCCAGATCTGCATAAATACCGGCGCGGCCGAGTCGGGCTGCACCTGCCAGTTCAGCGTTGCTTGTCCGGCATCGAAATGCCCGACGCCAAGCCGCGCGTGGGTGCGCGATTGAAAGCTGTTGCCCGAGGGCAGCAGGATCGCCTTGAGGATCGGATAGGACAGCCAGTATTCCAGCTGCTTTTCAATCTTGCCGAACCCGTCATGCGGCCCCGCATGAGTGCCAAAGCTGAGGTTGACCACAAGCGGCAATTCCTGACCGGCGCGCAGCGACAGTTCCAGCGCCTGCGCCACGATCTGGGCAAAGGCCTGATGCAGCACGTCGTCAAACCCATAGCCATCGGTTTGCAGCACGTTTTCGGTCGGCAGTTGCACCGCGATAATCCGGTTGCGCCGCGCATTCTCGGAACTCCAGTCGCTTTCGCCGCAGGCCAGATCCAGCACCTGACTGCCATGTCCCGAGGCACGGTTCAGCACCTGCGCCTGATCGGCCATCAGGTTGACCAGACCGGTATCGCGATAGAACCGGCGCTCGTCCACCACGCCATCGGCCCCGAGCGCGCCAACCAGCGCCGCGTCGATTTCAACCTTGGAATAGGCGCGTCCCAATACGGTGCCAGCACCGGGCTGGGCGCGACCGTTATTGTTCATGTCCCAGAAATACTCCACCCGGCTAGAGGTCAGACCGTCGCGAAACCGTGCATTGGCAATGCCGATGCCAAAATCGATGACTCCGGTCAGCTTGGCGTCGGCATCGACCGGGCCGGATGGTGGCGCGGCAGCAGGTGCGGCCCCGATGCTTGCCGGAGCAACCGGCGCGCCGTAAACCTGCACGCTGATCCCGGCAATCGCACCGAACGCGGCAGCCGTCACGCCCGAGCAATAGGCCAGCAGGGTGAACCCTGACGGGCCATTGCCGTAAATCGACAAATAGCTGTCATTGAAATGAAAGAACGGCGTGTCGCTGCATTCAAGCCCGCCGGTGCCCAGCACCGTGCTGGCCGCCGCGTCCATCGCGCCCTGATCGGGGGCGGTGAACAGATGGGCCAGCACCGCGTTGCCAGCAGTGGCACCGCTGCTCGGGGCGGGGTGCTCGTACCAGTGGGAATAGGGTTCCTGAACCACCCCGCCGGGGGTGCCTAGCGGGTAACGGTTCCAGACCGTTGCGGATGCGGGGGCCATGGCCTATGCCCACTCGGCGGCGGCTTGATCCCAGATCCAGCGGGCCACATCGTGTTCGGGCGCGGAAACCGAGAACTTGCGGCTGGTATCCACCGACAGGATCGACGGAATCGCCGTATTGTCGTGGAAATAGCTGGTAACGGTCGCCAGATCAAAGTCGCTCTGCTGGGCTATGGCGGTTTCGAATTGCAGGCTGTGCAGTTTCTTGCCCGCGGTGCAGCGCGAGATCACATAATCCGCCACGGTCTGGCCAAGCGTCGCCCCGACCATGCTGTCAACCGGATAGTGGACCCCGGCAATCACCCGGTTACCGGCGATGCGTTCGGCGGTTTTTTCAAGCTGGCTGCGCAACTGGTCTTGCGCGGGCGCGGCCAAGGCGCCCAACACCCGGGCCACGGCAAAGGACTCGGTGGCGTGACCGCTGGGAAAGCTGCCATGGGCCGGTGTCTGGATCATCGGCTGGATCTGGGCGGAAAACTCCAGCGGGCGGCGGATGGCCAGCGCGTTCTTGAAGAACATCTCGACGGTAATTGTCACGCGGATCACCGCGCGGATCAGTTCCAGTGTCCATTGGGTCTGCGTGGTTTCCAGCATGCGGGGCAGGCCGAAAAAGGACAGGATATCGCCGGTTTGCGCCATGATCTCGGCAGCCCGTTCGGCGCGCAGATCAGCATAGGAGCGCACAAGTTCCAACTGATGGGTCAAAAAATCGCCGCCCGCCACGTCGGGGCGCGGAACCCGCAACATCAGGTGCGCCTTGGTTTTGACCGGCTTGCCAAGCGCGGTGATATCGGCACCGGTGGCGGCGGCGGGTTCGGTAAACAAGACCTGCGCGGCACCATCCGCATAGATGCAGGAAAGCGGCGAGTGAAAGGTCGCGTCAAGCGCACGGGCCCGAAACTGCGGCGCCCAGCGTTTCATCTGGTTTTGTTCGGAATTATCCAGATTGGCGGGGGTGTAATCGGGGGTCTGCCAAGGGCCTACCACCCCGTCCCGATGCGAGATCAGCGCGCCCGAAACCATCGGCGAGACATATTCACCCGCATTACCGGCGTTACCCGCATTCCCTGCATTGCCCGCGTTACCTGCGTTGCCAGCGTTTCCGGCATTGCCCGCGTTTCCCGCATTTAACAAACCCATTATGCTCTCCGTCCCAAAATGATACATAGG
>JALXER010000387.1 GCA_027069385.1 Paracoccaceae bacterium | reverse complement strand
GGCGCGCGCCGCGCCGGAGATTATGCACAGGCGCTGATGGACCTCGGCGCCACGGTTTGCACGCCGCGCGCGCCCGATTGCGCCGCCTGTCCGGTGCGGGGCTGTTGTCGGGCTTATGACACGGGGCTTGAGGCCGAGTTGCCCCGCCGACAGGCCAAGCCGGCCAAGCCAACACGGATTGGCGCAGTCTATCTGGCGCGACGTCATGACGGGGCAATATTGCTCGAAACCCGACCCCCGCGCGGCTTGCTGGCCGGTATGCAAGCCCTGCCAAGTACCGACTGGACCGAGGCCGCCCCGCCCGATGCGCCGCCGCTGCGGGCGCTTTGGCAGCCGACCCCGATGCCGGTGCGCCATGTTTTTACCCATTTTAACCTGATCCTGACGGTTTTTGTGGCACAGGTTGATGATGACCGTTCACCGGAGCGGGGCAGCTTTGTTCTGCGCGCCGATCCGCAGGAATTGCCAAGCGTGATGCGCAAGGCACTGCAAAACGGCTTGGCGCATTTGTGCGACATTGCAGAGGCTTGAAAAACACGTCGGCGCGCGGCAGTATCGGCGGTGTAGCAAAGGAATACCCATATGCAACAGTTTGTGACCCCGTCCATCCGTAACGCGCTGCCGTTCTGGGTTTCGCTGCTTTTCCTGCCACTATGGCTGGTCTCGGTAACGCTGGGCGGTTGGTGGATTATCCTGATCCCGATCTATACCATTCTTATCACTGCAATTGCCGATAAGGCGCTGGGCCTGTCGGATGAAAACCTTGACCCGAATGCGGCCGAGGACCGGTTGTTCTGGCACCGGATGATCACCTGGATATGGGTGCCCATTCAGGTGATTGTGGTGTTTGGCGGGTTGATTGCGGTGTTTGCCTTTGACCACCTGTCGGTGACCGAGGCCATTTTTCTGACCCTCGCCACCGGTGCGATATCCGGCGGCGTCGGGATTACCTATTCGCATGAATTGATCCACCAGAAGGACCGGAACGAGCGGCTGATGGGCGATATTCTGCTGTCTACCGTGCTGTACGGGCATTTCCGGACCGAGCATATCATGGTGCATCACCGCTATGTCGGGACACCGCGCGATGTGGTTACGGCCAAGTATAATGAAAACATCTATCATTTTTTGCCGCGCGCGCTGGTGGGCAGCTTTTTGTCGGCGTGGCGGGTAGAGGCGGCACGGCAGGTCAAACGCGGCAATGCGGTGTGGGATCGCTCGAACCCGTTCTGGCGCTATGGCGGCTTTGCGCTGATCAACCTGTTTCTGGCCGCTTCTATCGGCGGATTCGGCGGGGTTGCGCTGTTTGTGCTGCAAGCGCTGATCGGGATTTTCTATCTGGAAACCATCGATTATGTGGAGCATTACGGGCTGGTGCGCAAGCATCTGGGCGACGGAAAATACGAGCATACCGCCCCGCGCCACAGCTGGAATTCGAACCACCGGTTTACCAACTGGCTGCTGATAAACCTGCAACGCCATTCCGATCACCACTATAAGCCCGAGCGCCGCTTTCCGCTGTTGCAAACCTATGACGAGGACGAGGCACCGCAATTGCCCTATGGCTATCCGATCATGGCGGCGATTGCCTCTCATCCGCGCTATTTCCGCCGGATGATGAACCCGAAAGTGCGGCAGTGGCGGCGCAAGTACTATCCCGAAATCGTGGACTGGCAACCCTATAAAGAGGGCACAACCCCGATGCCGCGCTAGGCCGGAAAGGGGCGCTCCCGCACTCCAGCTATTGACTGGCTAAAGCCAGTCAACAACTTCCGTTTGGGCCGGGCCGACCTTCGGTCGGCCCCGGGGGCCAGCCCCCGCACCCCCGTTTATGGACCTTGGCGTGAATAGGCGGGGGCACGAATGGATAGGCGCGGTTGCCAATGGTGCCATTCCATTCCCGGAACGGGAATGTGTCGGTGAGCGGGGGGCTCGATGCCCCCCCGAAACGAAGTCCGGCGGGTCAGTAATGTGCCAGCAGGGCCGGGGTCGGCCAGGCGTCGGCCACCATGCCAAGGCGGATCTGTTCAGCTTGCACGGCCGCGCGGGTTTTGGAGCCAAGCACCCCGTCGATCCCGCCCACATCATAGCCGCGCTGTTGCAGGATGCGTTGCAGGCGTTCCATCTGGTCTCCGTTCAGCCCCGGTTCGGGCGTGGTCTGCACATAGCGCATCGCGCCGCCAATCCGCGTTGCCATATAGGACACCGTGGCCTGATAGACAAAGCTGTGGTTCCATTCCTGATATACCCCGTAATTGCGATAGGTCAGGAAAATCGGGCCAAGCCGGCCTTGCGGAGCCATCAGGCTTGCCTGCATGCGCCCGTTTGGAAAGCGGCCTTCGCGGCGCTGCACTCCAAGGCGTTTCCACTGGTTAACACTCAGGAACTTGTCCGAACCCGCCCGGGACCAGTCGAAATCGGCGGGGACGGTTACTTCTTGCAGCCATGGTTCGTTGGCGTGCCAGCCCAGATCGGCAATCAGCCGCGCCGCGGTCATGATCGCATCGGGGGCGCTGGTTTTCAGGCGCACATGGCCGTCGCCGTCGCCGTCAACCCCTTTGGTCAGGATATCCTCGGGCAGCATTTGCACCATGCCGATTTCACCGGCCCACGCACCGGTCGTCGTCGCCGGATCGATATCGCCGTTGGCAGTCAACTGGATTGCCGCGAACAGTTCGGGGCGGAACAGGTCGGGGCGGCGGCAGTCATGGGCCAATGTCGCCAGCGCACTGACCGTGTTGAAATCGCCCTGCACCGCACCATAGTCGGTTTCCAGCGCCCAGAACGCCAGAATCACCTCGGGCGGCACGCCGAACTGGCGCTGGGCGCGGGCGAATACATCGGCGTATTGCTCGCGTTTCTGCGCGCCGATGCGCAGACGCGAGCCGCTGATCGAGCGTTGCGAGAATTCCAGAAATGTTTGGCGAAACACCCCCTGCGCGCGATCAAAGCGCAACACCCGGTCGTTCTGGCGCGCGGCGCGCACCACGGCGTTGATGGCGCTGTCGGGCAGGCCCCTGGCGCGGGCCTCGGCGGCGACGTTCTGCATGAAGGTGTTGAAATTGCCCCCGCAGGGCGCGGTTT
>JALXER010000386.1 GCA_027069385.1 Paracoccaceae bacterium | reverse complement strand
GCCGTGTAAGACAGCGGAATCAGCAATTTGGAGGGCACCAGCCCGATGCTCGCCGCCAGTTGAACCGTAATCGGAATCATCACCACCACCACGGGCGTGTTATTCATGAATGCCGAGGCAAGCAGGGTAAACACCGCCAGCGCCGCCAGCACCGCCTTGGGTCGCGTGGCCGCGTGGCGCGTTACCACCCCCGACAGCGCATTCAGCGCGCCGGTGCGCACCAAGGCCCCCGACAGAATAAACATCGCCCCCACCGTCCAGGGCGCGGGGTTGGAAAACACCGCCAGCAGGTCGTTAATCGGCAGCACCCCGCTTGCCACCAGCACCGCCGCACCGCTCAGGGCGACGACTTCGGTTGGATAGACCTCGCGGATGAACAACACGAACATCACCGCAACCACGCCAAGGGCGATCCAGGCCGGTATCGGGTCGGTGGTCAGGAAATCGGGCATTTCTCCTCCGCTCAGGAATCGCGTGGTCGTACCAAGCCTACCCCAATCAGCATCAATGCAAAAGCCGCCCATATCCAAAGCGAATAGGTTTCCCCCAGAAACACCATCGATATGACCACACCCCAGCCGGTGACCAGATAGGCAACCTGCGCCGAAAATACCGGTCCGGCGCGCCCGATCAGCCAGACATAGGCCACATAGGCCACCCAGTTCATAGAGGCCCCCGCCACAATGGCGATCTCGGGGCCATGCCATGGCCGGAACGGCGAAAAAATCTGCCCCGAGACCAGCGCCAAGGGAATCGCCAGCACCAGACCGAACACCATGCTGCCCAGCATAATCTGGAACGCCCCCAGCCCACGATTGCCGATCCATGTCAAAAAGTTCGCCTCGGCACCGTAAAGCAGTGGCGCGGCCACGGCCATGACAACGTAGAATACCTGCGTCCCTTCGGGCAGGCTGGCTTTGGGACCAACCATGATCAGAATCGCCCCTACCCCGCAGCCTGCGCCGATCAGCCGGATCAGCGCCGGTTTTTCAAACCCGAGCAGCAGCGCGATTGCCATGGCAAATACCGGCACCAACGCAATGATAATAGAGATAATCCCCGCGGGCAGGTGCGCGCTGGCGGTATAGGAAAACACATTCGGGGCCAGCGTTCCCAGCAACGACACCCCCAGAAACAACCGCCAATGGGCGCGCAGCGATGGCAGGCGCTGCCCGCGCAGCAGGATCATGGTCAGCGACAGGGTTATCCCGATGACCATCTGCCAAACGATAATGCCAAAGGGTTTATGGCCGCTCGAAACCGCGATCTTGGTAATCGGGAACACCGCTCCCCAGATCAGCCCGGCGACCATCAGCACCGCGTAATAGACCAGCTTTTGTTTCAAAACTGCGGTACCTGTTGTTGCAGACAACCGCCAATCCGCACCGGTTCAACCCGCGTGGCCTGGCCTTTGGGTCCGGTCTCCAGATAGACCCCCGACAGGGTGGCTTCGCCATTGGCAGGGGTAAACCGGCCCTTGACCATGCCGGTGATAAAGCGGCGCATGGGTTCCAGGGTCTCCATCCCGATCACGCTGTTGTAATCGCCACACATGCCCGCATCCGACAGGCAGGCAGTGCCCTTTTCCAGAATGCGCGCATCGGCTGTGGGCACATGGGTATGGGTGCCGACAACCAGCGATGCCCGCCCGTCCAGCCAATGCCCCATGGCCATCTTTTCCGAGGTAACCTCGGCGTGGAAATCGACAATCACCGCATCGGCCACCCCGCCCAGCGGCGCGTTTCTGAGCGCCGCGTCCAGCGCCGAAAACGGGTCGGAAAACGGGCGTTTCATGAACACCTGCCCCAATGCCTGCGCCACAAACACCGATTTGCCGCTTTGGGTCGTGAACATGCGCGCCCCGACCCCCGGTGCGGTTTTGGCGAAATTCAGCGGCCGGATAATGCGGGTTTCGGATTCGATCTCGGTCATCATATCGCGCTGGTCAAAGGCGTGGTCGCCAAGGGTCAGGCAATCGACGCCCGCCTCTAGCAGGGTGGCGGCATGCGCGGCAGATAACCCCATGCCGTTCGTGGCATTCTCACCATTGACCACAACAAAATCGAGGCCCCATTCGGCACGTAGCGCCGGCAGTCGCGCCGCCACCGCCTTGCGCCCCGCGCGCCCCATCACATCACCTAAAAACAGTATTTTCATAGCACCGACCTGTAGCGCCCGAAATAGTGTTCCGCAACCCCGGCTTTTGCCCTTCGGTTTACCTTGTGTTCAGGAATTGCTGCGATGTTCGGGGCAACTTAGCTCTAATTGAAACGAAAATGTCTGTGCAAGCTGCTCCCTCCTCATCCGTGATTGCCGGTTTGACCCAACGGCAAAAGGCCGCGATCATCGTCAAATTGCTGGTTGGCGGCGGAACGTCGCTGGACAGCCTCGATCTGGATGCCGATGCGATCTGGAAAATCACCAATGCCATGGCTGGCCTGGGGGTGGTCGGGCGTGACGTGGTCGATGCGGTGACGGCCGAATTCATTGTCGAGATGGAGAAAATGGGCCTGGTCTTTGACCCGACGGTGGATGATTCCCTGTCTGCCCTGTCCGACCATCTGGACCCCGACACCCTAAGCAAGATCAAGGACCGTCAGTCCGGCTCGGAGGAGGCGACGGCGTGGTTGCTGGTCAACCGGACCGAGCCGGAGGTGCTGGCCCCCCTGATTGCGCAGGAAAACCCGCGGGTTGCGGCGGTGGTGCTGTCCAAACTAAGCGCCGCCAAGGCCGCCGAAACCGTCAGCCTGATCGAAAAGGATGCGGCGCAGGCCATTCTGGCGGCGTTTATCAAAACCTCGACTGTGTCGCGCGAAACCATCAACGAAATCGGCCTTTCTCTGGCCGAGCAGATCAGGAACCCCGGTGGCAAGCAGGAAGCCTTTGACGAAAGCGCGGCAGAACGGATCGGCGCGATTCTGAACGTCTCGCAAAGCGGGTTTCGCGATGAAATGCTGGGCGGGTTCGAAAATATGGACCCCAGCGCGGCCGAGCAGATTCGCAAGCTGATGTTCACCTTTGCCGATATTCCGGCCCGGGTGGTGCCGCGCGATGTCTCCAAATTCCTGCGGGCGGTTGACGACGATGTGCTGGTT
>JALXER010000385.1 GCA_027069385.1 Paracoccaceae bacterium | reverse complement strand
GCTGGGTGACGCGATCTATATTCTTGAATTGCGCAACGGCATAGAGATCAATGAATACCAGCGGGTTATCGCCATCGAGCCGCGCCCGATGCAATGCGGGCAGGACCGGCTAAGCGCCCTGCCCGCCCCGCCCCGTGCCCATGCATAACCGAAAGGCTCCGCCATGACGATTTTTGCAAAACATCCGCTGCGCCGATTTGAACGGGCGCTCCCGCCTGGCGGCGCCATTGCCGGCAAGCCGGCAAGACCCCGCCGGTTGGGCCGGGCCGACCTGCGGTCGGCTGATCCGGTATTTGCCGTCGCAAATACCGGATGGGGGCGGTGCTGCCGGTCGGGTAGAAGACTGATTGCTGCGCTGTTGGCAACAGTCGGATTCGGCGGTGCGCTTGCGGCGCAGGAACCTATGACGCCGGCCGAATTCGGAGCCATGGCCGAGAGCTATACCCTGTATTTTTCGGAGAACGGCAATCATTACGGCTCGGAGCAGTACCTATCGGACCGGCGCACCGTATGGCGTGACAGCAACGGGCGTTGCGTGAACGGCAAGTGGAGCGATATCGACGGGGCCATGTGCTTTGTCTATGATGACGATAGCGGTGTGCATTGCTGGACCCTGTCGCGCGAGGGCGAGCGGATTTTCGTGCTTTCCACCAATGATCCGCCCGAGCGCCCTCCGACCCTGCTGGAATTGTCGCGCAAGGACGATGTGCCGATCAGTTGTCGCGGCCCGCGGGTTGGCGTATGACCGGCGTTTCCACGCTGTACGGGTGTAGCGCCTGCCGACCTCACGTTTTGTTGAAATACGAAACCGGCGCATTGCTTGAAATCTGCCCTTGCGTAAACGACCTATTAATCAATCCGCACGCGATGTGTGGCGATAATCTATACAAATCTGGAGGAATGATTTGATGAATACACCTATTAGGACCAAAGCCTTGCCCGGCTTTAACGGGCGGGTCAACCGGGTGGGGCTGATGTTTTTGGCCGCATTTCTGGTGCTGCTGAACTCGCTTAGTGCGGTACGCGCACAGATACCCAACAGCTTTGCCGATCTGGCCGAGCAGGTCAGCCCGGCGGTGGTGAATATTACCACCTCGACCATTATCAACCGGCGCAGCGATATGCCGGGGCAGGAAAGCAACCCGTTCAACGACCTGTTTAACGAATTCAACCGTCGCAATGGTGGCGGCGCCCCCGAACAGGAGCGGCGCGGTACGGCGCTTGGCTCGGGGTTTATTATTTCGGCTGACGGGTATGTGGTGACCAATAACCATGTGATCGAGGATGCGGACGAGATCGTGATCGAGCTGTTCAACGGCGGCATGCTGGATGCAACCGTGGTGGGCGTGGATTTGCGCACCGATATTGCCCTGCTGAAGGTGGAATCCGACTCGCCGCTGCCCTTTGTCAGTTTTGGCGATTCCGACAAGATGCGCGTCGGCGACTGGGTGCTGGCAATCGGCAACCCGCTGGGTCAGGGCTTTTCGGTTTCGGCCGGGATCGTTTCGGCACGCGGGCGGACCTTGTCGGGCGTCTATGACGACTTTATCCAGACCGATGCGGCGATCAACAAAGGCAACTCGGGCGGGCCGCTGTTTAACGTGAACGGCGAGGTGGTCGGTGTCAACACCGCGATCCTGTCACCCAGTGGCGGATCGATCGGGATCGGGTTTTCCATGGCCTCGGCGGTGGTTGCCGATGTGGTTGACCAGTTGCGCCAGTTTGGCGAGACCCGGCGCGGGTGGCTGGGGGTACGCATCCAGAACGTCACCGAGGATATTGCCGACGCGATGGGGCTTGCCAGTGCCAGCGGGGCAATGGTGACGGACGTGCCGCTTGGGCCCGCACACGAAGCCGGAATCGAAGCGGGGGACGTTATACTGAGCTTTGACGGGAAGGATGTCGAGGACACCCGCGCGCTGGTCCGCATGGTTGCACAGGCTCCGGTTGGAGACACGGTACCGGTGGTTGTGTTCCGCGACGGGGCCACGCAAACGGTTATGGTAACGCTTGGCCAGTTGGAAGACACGGTGCTGGCTTCGGCTGACGGAAACCGGAATGGCCTCGATCAGGCTCCGGCGCAAGAGTTGCGGCTTAACGGCATGCTGCTGGCTCCGCTGAATGACGAGACCCGCAACCGGTTTATGATCGGCGAGGAAGGCAGCGGTGTGGTGATCCTGGAAGTTGACGAGACCTCGGAAGCCGCGCGCAAAGGGCTGCGCCCGGGGGATGTGATCGCGCAGGTATCCCAGCGCGAGGTGAGCACGCCTCAGGATATCGTGGATCTGGTCCAGGTTGCCCGCGACGCAGGCCGGCGTTCTATCCTGCTGCTGGTGCGCAGTCAGGGATCGGGCCGGTTCGTAGCATTGCCGCTGGAATAACCGTTCCGATCCAGCGGAAACCCGCGTTCCGCGGGATAAGCGATAACCAGCCCCCGGTAAACCGGGGGCTGGCGATTGGCACCAGGCCGCGCCGTTATGCGCAACGCGCCCCGCATGGGGCATCGATGAGGCGGGGGGCAACCCCCGCGCCGAAGCGAAGCTCCGACGGGGCCGGTTATCCGGATATTTCGTAGGTGAGTGACGCCCAGAGCGAGTGCCAGACCGCACCGGTGCGTTCGGTTTCCGCCTGTAACGGGATGACCATATGTACCACATTGATCATGTATTCACCCGCGCCCAGATTGGGCATCAACGCCAGCCCTTGCGCATCGGTCGTGACATCGGCGCGGCTGACCTCGCCCGTTGGGCTGCGGTAAAACAGGTCGATTTTTGTGTCGGGTAGCGGCGCATCCTGAAAGACCAGAGACACCGGCAAACCGGCGGATATGTCATCGGTATAGGGGTTGGCCAGTGCGACCAGTTCGATCAGCAGGCCGATGCGGCGGTCCTGCCCCGCGCCATCCCCGACCGAGACCAGCGATTTGACGTAGCGGGTATAGGCCTCGCTAAAGCCGACCTCGGGCAGGCCGCGTTCCGCATGCGATTCCAGCACCCATCCCATATCGTGCGCCAGCACAAAATGGTCAAAGCGTTCGCGCTCGCGCCAGGTCAGTTTTGCATCGGTGGAAACGTGGCTCAGGATCACCAGCCCTTG
>JALXER010000384.1 GCA_027069385.1 Paracoccaceae bacterium | reverse complement strand
GCCATCCGCGTCGGCGGTCGCCACGTCAATCGCACCGGGGAACGGACCACCGCCGCCACCGGGTTTGTTCACCACTGCGGCTGCAATACCGTATTCGGCCTGAAAATCCTCGGCGATCATGCGTGTTAGCACATCCTCCAGGTCGCCGGGCGGCCATGGCACGATGAATGAAACGGGTTTCTCGGGGTACTCGGCGAATGCCGGACCCGCAAGCGTCGCAATGGCAAGGGCCAGCGCCCCACCCAATAGGCTGGTAGTCTTCATGATGTTCTCCCTGTTCTACACCCGATTTATCATCGGTTCGCTATTTGAACCAAAGGTTCTGTTTTAGATTGACAGAGGGTAGGTGATTCCGTCAAGTAAAATGAACGACTCGAATTCAATTCGCGGGTTTGCTGGCTGAAAACGGCACCCCACAACACAACGGACCACTTATGGGAACCACCTCCAAAGCCTTGTCTTTGCTTGAACTTTTCTCGCGCGCGACACCCGAAATCGGGCTAAGCGATTTTGCGCGGCGGGCAGGTATGAACAAGGCAACAACCTATCGTTTGCTGACCGAACTGGCCGCACACGGGTTTGTCGAGCAGACCGGATCAGGGCGCGAGTACCGTTTGGGTCCGGCATTCCTGCGCCTGTCCGCCCTGCGCGAAGCCGCCGTTCCGATGCGCGAAGTGGCGCTTGGCGTGCTGAACGACCTTAGCAAAGCCACCGGTGAAACCGCGCATATGTCGCTGTTGCAAGGCGACTTGTTGACTTCGATTGCCTACACATATTCCGACGCGCACGGCACGCAGGTCCGTATGGAAGACGCCGAAGCGCTGATGCTGCACGCCACCAGTTCGGGGTTGGCCGTGCTGGCCTTCAGCCCTGCGGCATTTGTCGATCAGGTGCTGTCGCAACCGCTAAAGGCGCGCACGCCCGATACGGTTACCGACCCCGCGCAGATCCGACAGCAGCTAAAGCAGATCCGACAAAACGGCTTTGCTGTTTCGATCAGCGGGTTCGAGCAGGATGTGCATTCCCACGCGGTGCCGGTGTTTGACTCGTCCTCGGCCTGCATAGGGGCTGTGGCCGTTGCCGCCCCCGTCGCGCGGATGGATGATGCGTTGCAAATGCTGATCCAGACCGAAGTCACGAGCCACACCACACGATTAACCCGCCTTCTTGGCGGCTTCCCGCCCCCGTCATTTCCGACAACAACATGACCAGATACGATCAACAGAAAGGTGCCTTTAGATGAAGGACTCCAACTTCCTGAAAGAAAACAACGCTCGCTCGATCTGGCATCCGATGGCACACCCCGCCGACAGCCGCGCCAATCCGCCGACCATTGTCACGGGCGCTGCCGGTGTGCGGATAACCGATATTGACGGACACGAGGTGGTCGATGCGGTTGGCGGTCTTTGGAACGTGAACCTTGGCTTTTCCTGTCAGCCGGTCAAAGACGCCATCGCTGCGCAACTGGACACCCTGCCCTATTATTCGACCTTTCGCGGCACCAGCAACGACAAGGTGATCGAACTGGCCGAAGAACTGCGCGATTTCTTTGCCCCCGACGGGCTGAGTCGTGCCTTTTTCACCTCGGGCGGATCGGACAGTGTGGAAACCGCGCTGCGCCTTGCGCGGCAATACCACAAGATCAAGGGCGAGCCGGGGCGGGTTAAATACCTGTCGCTGAAAAAGGGTTATCACGGCACCCACACCGGCGGGGCCTCGGTGAACGGCAACGCCAATTTCCGCACCCAGTACGAGCCGCTTTTGCCCGGATGCTACCACATCCCTGCGCCCTATACCTATCGCAATCCGTTCAACGAAACCGATCCTGAACGCCTTGCCCAGCTGTGCCTTTCCGCATTTGAGGACGAGATCGCCTTTCAAGGCGCCTCCACCATCGCGGCCTTTATCATGGAGCCGATCCTAGGTGCTGGCGGGGTGATCCCGCCGCATTCCAGCTTTATGAAAGGCGTGCGCGATATTTGCACAAAGAACGGCATCCTGCTGATCGCGGACGAGGTGATCACAGCGTTCGGGCGTACCGGGTCTTGGTCCGGTTCACGCCATTGGGGGGTGCGGCCCGATATGATGTGCACGGCCAAGGCCATCACCAACGGGTATTTCCCGTTTGGCGCCGTGATGATTGCCGACGCGATGGCCGAGGTGTTCGAAAATGACAGCAGCGGCAAGGCCGCCATCGGGCATGGCTACACCTATTCCGGCCACCCCGTCGGGGCCGCTGCCGCCCTAGCCTGCCTGGCGGAAACCAAGCGTCTGAAGGTGAATGAAAACGCCGCCGCACGCGGGGCGGAACTGTTTGCAGGGCTGCAAGCATTGGCCGAAAAACACGACATCATTGGTGATGTGCGTGGCGGGCACGGGTTGATGTGCGCGCTGGAACTGGTGTCGGATTGCGCCACCAAAGCGTCGATCGACAAGCCCACAATCGCCACTATTCAGGAAACCGCTTACCGCGCGGGGGCGATGATCCGCATCTCGGGGCCGAATGTGATCCTGTCGCCACCGCTGGTTCTGGACAGCGCCGATGTGCAAACCATTCTGTCCGCATTGTCCGCTGGGTTTGAGGCGACCTAAGGTGCCGGAACGATCAACACCAACCCGTCCAGATCATCACGCATGGTGATCTGGCAGGACAGGCGCGAATTGTCCTGACGCGGGGCCTCGGTTGCATCCAGCACCGCGTCCTCGAATTCGCCGGGCGAACCCGTGGCCGCCACCCAATCGGGCGCAACCACCACATGGCAGGTCGCGCAACTCATCGAGCCGCCACATTCCCCCAGAATATACGGCACATTCTGCGCCATTGCGGCATCCTTTAGCGTCGTGCCCGCCTCGACATCGGCGGAAAATTCGTCGCCGCCCTCTACCTTCCAGATTACTTTCATCGCTTTTCCTTATACGAAATAGACATAGAAATCGCGCAAGGCGTCGCCTTCCAGATCGCGCGTCTTTTTTACTTCTTTGCGCTTCATATAGATGTGGTTGTCCACCAGCATCCGCCCCACGGCATCGCCCAGAACGGTGTCAGCCTCCAGATCATCCATCGCGCGTTTCAGGTCAACCGCCGTGCCCTGTTTGGCATC
>JALXER010000383.1 GCA_027069385.1 Paracoccaceae bacterium | reverse complement strand
GTGCTGCGCTGCGCGGGGCGCACTTTTGTGGCGGGGGGCGATATGTCGGAATTCGATGCGCCCCCCGCGCCCCCCGACCTGCCCGATCTGGTCGCGCGGCTGGAAAATGCGGCGGTGCCGTGGCTGGCGGCGCTGCACGGGTCGGTACTGGGTGGCGGGCTGGAAATCGCCATGGGCTGCGCGTGGCGCATTGCCCTGCCCGATACGCGCTTTGGCATGCCTGAGGTCAATGTGGGGCTGATCCCGGGGGCGGGCGGCTCGCAACGGTTGCCGCGGCTGGTCGGGGTTGAACTGGCCACGCAGATGCTGACCAGTGGCAAGCCGGTGCCCGCAAAAACCCTGCTGGATGCGGGCGGGCTGGACGCGATTGTAGACGACCTGCACGCCGGTGCGATCGATTTTCTGGCCTCGGCCCGACGGCCAGCGCCGGTCGCCGCACGAGGCTGCGCCGCGCCCGATGGCTTCTTTGATCAGACGCGTGGCGATTTGACGGCCAAAGCCACGGGCCAGCAATCGCCGCTGCACAATCTGGATGCGGTGGAATGGGCCGCCGCCCTGCCCTTTTCGCAAGGCCAGCCCAAAGAGCGCGCCCTGCATCTGGCCCTGCGCCATTCGGATGAATCGCGCGCCCTGCGCCACGCCTTTTTTGCCCAGCGTCAGGCGGCCAGACCCGACGCAATCGCAGGTGCCACCCCGCGCGATATCACCGAGGTCGCCATTGTCGGCGGCGGGCTGATGGGCGCGGGGATCGCCGCATCGATGCTGTTTGCCGGTATCACCGTGGTGCTGCTGGAAACCGACCCTGCGGCCGCATTGGCGGGGCGCGAGCGGGTGCTGAGCATCCTTGACGGCGCGGTCAAACGCGCCAAGATAACGCCTCGAACCCGCGAGGAACTGGCCGCCAACCTGACCGCCACCGACGATTACACCGCCGCCCAAAACGCCGATCTGGGCCTTGAGGCGGTGTTCGAGGATCTGGCCGTCAAGCGCGCCGTATTCGCCAGACTGGCCGCAACCCTGCGCCCCGATGCCTTGCTGGCGACCAATACCTCTTATCTGGATCCGACCCGCATTTTCCAAGGTATTCCCGCGCAACACCGCTGCCTTGGCCTGCACTTTTTCTCGCCGGCGCATATCATGCAACTGGTCGAGATCATCCGCCTGCCCGACACCACCCCCGACGTGCTGGCCAGCGGGTTTGCGCTTGCCAAACGGCTGAAGAAATCGCCGGTACTGTCGGGTATTTGTGACGGGTTTATCGGCAACCGGATGCTGGCCGCCTATCGCCGTCAGGCCGATTACCTGCTGGCCGACGGTTGCCTGCCCGCGCAGATTGACGCCGCCATGCGCGACTTTGGCATGCCCATGGGCCCTTATGAGTTGCAAGACATGACCGGCCTGCAAATCGGCTGGGCCAACCGCAAGCGCCTTGCTCCGACCCGTCCGGCCAGCGAGCGCTATATCCCGATTGCCGACCGCCTGTGCGAGATGGGCCGCTTTGGCCAGCGCTCGGGGCGCGGCTGGTACATTTATGACAACGGCCCGCAGCCCGACCCCGAGGTCGAGGCGATGATCCTGCATTACGCCGCCGAACAGCAGATCGAACGGCAGCCCTTCGCAAGCTGCACGATTTCATCGCGCATCATCGCCGCACTGGTCAACGAGGGCGCGCGTATTCTCGAGGAAGGCATTGCCGAGCGCGCCGGTGACGTGGACGTGGTGCAGATGCTGGGCTACGGATTTCCGCGCTGGCGCGGCGGGCCGATGCATTATGCCGGCACCCGCGAGGATCTGCGCCAGACGCTGGCCGATATCACCGAACAAAGCCCCGGGTCATGGACCCTTGCAAAGGAATTCAGCCAATGAAAATTCACAGTTACGCCGCAGGCCAGTGGGTCGCCCCCGACCACACCGCCCGCCCGATTTTCAACGCGGCCTCCGGCGAGCTGATTGCCCGCGCCGGTGCCGATCTGGATTTTCAGGCGATGCTGGATTATGGCCGAACGGTGGGCGGACCGGCCCTGCGCGCCCTGACCTTTCACGACCGCGCACGACGGTTAAAGGCGCTGGCGCTGCACCTGAAGGCCCACAAGGCGGCGCTGTATCCGCTGAGCTATACCACCGGTGCCACCCATGTGGACAGCCAGATCGACATTGACGGCGGCATCACCACGGCGCTGGTCTTTGCCTCTAAGGGGCGGCGCGAATTGCCCGATGCGCAGCTCTATCTGGATGGCGGGCAAGAGCAGCTTTCGCGTAACGGTACCTTTATGGGCCAGCATATCTGCACGCCGTTGCAAGGGGTTGCGGTGCATATCAACGCCTATAACTTTCCGGTCTGGGGGATGCTGGAAAAGCTGGCTCCGACCCTGCTGGCCGGTGTGCCCGCGATTGTAAAACCCGCCACCTCTACCTGCCATGTGACCGAAGCCGCGTTCCGCCTGATGATCGACAGCGGCATCTTCCCGCCCGGTTCGTTTCAACTGATTGCCGGGGGCAGTGGCGATTTGCTTAGCAGGCTGACCTATCAGGATGTGGTCAGCTTTACCGGTTCGGCGCAAACCGCGCTGATGCTGCGCTCGGCACCGGAAATCCTGCAAGGCTCGGTGCGTTTTGTGGCCGAACAGGACAGCCTGAATGCCTCTATTCTTGGCCCCGATGCCACGCCGGACACGCCTGAATTCGACCTGTTCCTGCGCGAAGCCATCCGCGAAATCACCGTCAAGGCGGGGCAGAAATGCACCGCTATCCGCCGGATAATCGCGCCGGAACCGCTGATCCCGGCGCTGATAGAGGCCATGGCTACGCGGCTGGATGCGGTCAAAATGGGTGATCCGGCCGACAGGGATACGCGCATGGGCGCGCTGGTTTCGACAGCGCAACGCCGCGATGTGCTGGACAAGGCCGCGCAGATCCGCGCCGAAGCCACGCAGGTTTACGGCGACCGGCACGGCGATGACGGCAAAGGCGCGTTCCTGAAACCGATGCTGTTTCATTGCGAAACCCCCGATACCGCCATGGCCCCGCATGCAACCGAAGCCTTTGGTCCGGTTTCCACCCTGATGGGCTATCGCGACCTGCCCCATGCGGCGGCGCTGGCC
>JALXER010000382.1:2758-3107 GCA_027069385.1 Paracoccaceae bacterium | reverse complement strand
CCCGTGATCAATGATGCCCTGATCGAAACGACCATCGAGGCCCTTGCCGATACATGGGAAACCCCCGATGCCCTTGAAGGTGTTACCGCCTTTTTCGAAAAGCGCCGCCCGAACTGGTGACCGGCGCTCTCCCGCAGTCCAGCCCGTCGTTGCGTTCCGCAACCACAGGCTTCCCTTTGGGCCGGGCCGACCTTCGGTCGGCCCCGTTCCGCCCTCGCCTTCGCTCGAGCAGAACGTGTACCAGGCGGCACCCTTGCCACTATCCCCCCGCAGGGGTGAATTGGCGCAGCCAAGAGGGGGCAAGGCCCCCCGCCCGATGGCGAAGCCGAGGGCCCGGCCCAACTGCTGG
>JALXER010000382.1:0-2748 GCA_027069385.1 Paracoccaceae bacterium | reverse complement strand
CTGCTGGAGGCTCATTGCGCAAGCAATGACGCCGACAGCAGGCGGGAGCGCCCGGTCACTTTATCCGGCGTTGGGAAAGAATAGTTGCTGGCCGTCCACCTGATAGGCGGCAATCAGCGCCTGTCCTTTTTCCGACAGCAGCCAGTCGATAAACATCTGCGCTCCGGCCGCGTTCACATGATCAAACCGTTCCGGATTCACCGCGATAATACCATACTGGTTGAACATTGCCGGGTCGCCCTGATAGACAATTGCGAAATTCTGCTTGTCTCCAAAGGCGATCCATGTCGCGCGGTCGGTCAGGGTAAAACCCTGCATTTCGATTGCGGCGCGAATTGTTGCGCCCATGCCCGCGCCGGTTTCGCGATACCACGAGGGGTCGAACTCGGGCATTTCATCGTTCAGCGCCCACATGCGCATCTCGGCCTTGTGGGTGCCCGAATCATCCCCGCGCGAGACAAATACCTGCCCGCCGACCCGATAGATATCGGCCAGCACCAGCCCGATCCCGTCAAATCCTTCATAATCCGCCACCGCCGATTGCGGCCCGATAAGCACGAAATCATTATACATCAAATCAAAGCGTTCGACACCGTAGCCCGCCTCGACAAAGGCCTGCTCGGCCGCTTTGGCATGGACCAGCAGCACATCCGCATCGCCGTTCATCGCGTTGCGGATCGCCTGTCCGGTTCCCACCGCCACCACGTTGACGCTTAACCCCGTATCAGCCTGAAACAGCGGCAGGATATAGTCGTAAAACCCCGAATTCTGCGTCGAGGTCGTGGACTGCACCAGTATCCGCTGCGCCTGCGCGCCGACAGAAAATCCACAAACCAACAAAAATACAAAGACAAAACCGAAATGACGCCGTAGGTTGGTCATGCAAGCCTCCTAGCAATATGCAAAGTAAAACATATTGCAAGTTTGCATCCGATTACAAGCGTTATTCCGGCGTAAAGGCAAAGCATGGGCCGACCCAAGAAAAAACAGTTCGATCCGGCACGGCTGGGCACACCGGCCTTGCGCCTGCGGGTGTTCATTCGCGAGGATATGATCGGCAGCGGCAAGATAGAGATGTTGCGGCAGGTCGATGCCACCGGCTCTATCTCGGGGGCGGCGCGGGCGATGGGGCTAAGCTATCGGCGGGCGTGGACTTTGCTCGATACGCTAAGCAACTGCTTTGACGCGCCGCTATTTGAAACCGCGCGCGGTGGCGGGGCCAATGCGGGCGCCAGGCTGACCCGCACCGGCCATGATCTGATCACGCAATTCGACCGGTTCAGAGAACAGATGGACAGCACCGCCGCGCCATTTCTGGACTGGATCAAGGAAAACCAGCGCCAATAGTGCCGCATTGGCCCTCGCCGCCAATTGCGCTAGGGTGGTTTGACAAACCAGAACGGAGCCAACCCCATGCCTACCCCCTCATTGATCGACCGGATTGCCGCTATCAAGGCTACCAATCCCGATAACCTGATGGCCCGCCATTTTGATCCGGACTATTTCGCCGCCCTGCCCGCCGATAGACAAACCCGCCTGACGCGGATCATTGCGTCGGGTACGGAAATTCCCGACAGCAACATGGGTGCCTATGCCATGGCCCCCGACGATTACGACACGTTTGCGCCGATGCTGGATGCGATGATCCGCGATTTCCACGCCATCCCCGCCGATACGCCGATTTCGCAACCCAAGGACTGGGATACCGGCAGCCAAATCTGTGATCTGGGCGCGATCGACCCGCGCCTGCGCGAGGTCTCCATGCGGGTGCGTGTGGCGCGCAATGTGGCCAGTTTTCCGCTGCCCGGTGCCATGGATAAAGCCGACCGGATCGCCTTTGAAACCATGGCGGCAACGGCATTCGAGGCTCTAGCCGAGCATCCGGATTTTGGCGGCAAGTACCTGTCGATCACCCCCGGTTCTCCGCACCAAATCGATGACGCCGAATACACCCGCCGCGTCGCCGCCCACCAAATGTTCAAGGACATGAGCAATGACCGCTATTTGCAGGTGGCCGGTATCAGCAATGACTGGCCCCATGGCCGCGGCATGTATATTTCACAGGCCGAGGATTTTCTGGTCTGGGTGGGCGAAGAAGACCACCTGCGCATTATGGCTATGCAGACGGGCGGCGACCTGAACGCGCTGTTTGCGCGGCTGCACGACGGGCTGACGCGGCTTTCGGCCCTGTTGCCCGCCTTTGCCGTGTCGGACAAGTACGGAGCCATCGCCAGTTGCCCGACCAATCTGGGCGCGGGGATGCGTGCCAGCCTGCATATCAAACTGCCCAAACTGACCCAAGCCGGTCAGGACCTGACCCGCGTAACCAGCGCTGCGAAATCGCTGGGACTGGCGGTGCGCGGCGCGGGGGGCGAGCATTCGGATGCCGGTCAGGACGGCCTTGTCGATATCTCTCCGTCGGCGCGACTGGGGGTTTCGGAAATGCAGATCATGCAGCGTTTGTATGACGGGGTTGCGGCCCTTTGGGCGATGGAATCGGCGCTTTGACTCTAAAAGGATTTGCGTGCATTCAGCGCGGCGGTGATGGTGCCGTCATCGAGATAGTCTAGCTCTCCGCCGATGGGCACACCCTTGGCCAGCGAGGTGATACGCGGCGCGCAATCCTCTAACTGGTCGGCGATATAATGAGCGGTGGTCTGGCCGTCGATGGTGGCATTCAGGGCCAGAACCACTTCGACGATCCCTTCATCGGTCACGCGCTGCACCAGTTTGGGGATGTGTAGCTCC
>JALXER010000381.1 GCA_027069385.1 Paracoccaceae bacterium | reverse complement strand
GGCGCGCTGCTCAAAGACGGTGTGGCGCTGGAGCGGCTGGCCGAGATCGACACGGTGGTATTTGACAAGACCGGCACGCTGACCCTCGGGCAGCCCGACGTGACCAATCTTGACGCGCTTTCCCAAGCCCAGCAGGCCGTGGCGCTGGCGCTGGCGCAAAACAGTTCTCATCCGCTGTCGCTGGCGATCAGCCGCGCCATCGACCTGCCCGCCGCCGAGCTGGTGGACATGACCGAGCATCCGGGCTTTGGCACGCAGGCATATTTTGACGGCAAGCGCGTGCGCCTCGGGCGGGCCGAGTGGTGCGGCTATACCGGTGCGCTGCCCGACCAGACCGCCAGCTTTTTGCAAATCGGCGAAGGCGCGCCGGTGATGCTGCGCTTTCAGGACCGGTTACGCCCCGAGGCCGCCGAAACTGTGCGCGCCCTGCGCGATGCCGGGCTGGCGGTGCAGTTGCTTTCGGGCGATGTGCCCGCGCAGGTTGACGCCATCGCCGATACGCTGGGCATAGAGACCCGCCTTGCCCGCGCCACTCCGGCCGAAAAGGTAGACCACCTGAACGCGCTGGCCAAAAAGGGCCACAAGGTGCTGATGGTGGGGGACGGGTTGAACGACGCGGCCGCGCTGGCGGCGGCGCATGTATCGATCAGCCCCGCTTCGGCGGTCGATGCCAGCCGTTCCAGCGCCGATATCATCATCATCGGCAACGACCTGCGCCAGATTTCGCAAAGTTACCGCATTGCGCTGGCGGCGCGTGGCCGGATACTGGAGAACTTTACCATCGCGGCGGTTTACAATATGATCTCGGTGCCAATTGCGCTGGCCGGTCTGGCTACGCCGCTGATGGCGGCGTTGGCCATGTCGGCCTCGTCGATCACCGTTTCTTTGAACGCCATGCGCATCGGGAGGATGAAGTGAATATTCTGGTTGTCTTGATTCCGGTCACGCTGGTTCTGGGTGGCGGCGGATTGTGGGCGTTTATCTGGACGGTGCGAAACCGGCACCAGTATGACGACCCCAAGGGCCATTCCATGCGCATTCTGTCGGATCGCTATGATGACGAACCCAAACAGGACTAGACCCGAGGCGCATTCACGCCTATTGCATCACCATGGTTGAGCAAACATCCCGATTTTCCATGCGGCGGCTGCGCTGGCCCGACGGCTGGTCGCTGGGCGCGCTGGCGATTGCCGCGCTGGTGCTGGCACCGCTGGGGGCGGTGCTGTGGATGGCGCTGTTTCCCACCGACAACATCTGGGGTCACCTGATCAGCACCACCCTGCCGCGCTATTTTGGCAACTCGGTCAAGCTGATGGGCATGGTCGGGCTGGGCACAGGGCTGCTGGGCACCGGAGCGGCGTGGCTGGTGGTGCGTTTCGACTTTCCCGGGCGGCGGGCGCTGGAATGGCTGCTGCTGCTGCCGCTGGCGATTCCGGCCTATATCGGGGCCTATGCGCTGGTGGATTTTTTCGAATATGCCGGACCGGTGCAAACATGGCTGCGCGCTGCGTTCGGCTGGCAGACCAGCCGCGACTATTACTTCCCCGAGGTGCGCTCGCTCCGAACGGCGGCGCTGGTGATCACCTTGTCGCTTTACCCTTATGTCTATCTGCTGGCCCGCGCCGCCTTTCGCGAGCAATCGGCCAATATGACCGAAGTATCGCGCGCGCTGGGCCTGACCCGCCTGCGGTCGTTTTTCCGCGTGGCGCTGCCGCTGGCCCGACCGGCCATTGCCGCCGGGCTGGCCATCGTGATGATGGAGACGCTGGCCGATTTCGGCACCGTCGATTTCTTTGCCGTGCAAACCCTGACCACCGGTATTTTTACCGTCTGGCTGCAAGGCTATAACGCTGGCGGGGCGGCGCAAATCGCCTGCCTGATCCTTGGGCTTGTGCTGATTCTGGCCACGCTGGAAAAGCTGAGCCGGCGGCGGCGGCGCTATCATGCGCTGAACGCGCGGGTAACGCCGATCCAGCCCGAGCGGCTGCGCGGTTGGCGGGCGTGGCTGGCGGTGCTGGCCTGCCTGCTGCCCTTTGGCTTTGGCTTTGTGCTGCCGATCAGCGTAATCAGCAGCCACGCGCTGGCCCATCTGGAGCGCTGGGCCGATCCGCGCCTGTGGCAGGCGGCGTTCAACACCGTGTCGCTGGGCGGGCTGGCGGCGCTGGTTACGGTGCTGGGGGCGCTGTTTATGGTGTATGGCGCGCGCAAATCCTATTATCGCCTGCCGCGCACGCTGATGCCGGTCACCGGTATCGGCTATGCCGCGCCGGGGGCGGTGCTGGCCATCGGGTTGCTGATTCCGCTTTCGGCGCTGGACCACATGCTTGCCGACAGTGTTGAATCGCTGTTCGGGGTCTATATCGGCCTGGTGCTGACCGGCTCGGTATTTGCGGTGCTGTTTGCCTATGCGGTGCGGTTTTTTGCCATTCCGCAAGGGGCGATCGATGCGGCGCTGGGGCGGGTGACCCCCTCGATGGAGATGGCCTCGCGGTCGCTGGGGCGCAGCGCATGGCAAACCCTGTGGCGGGTGCATTTTCCGCTGATTCGCGGCTCGGTGCTGGTGGCGGGGCTGCTGGTCTTTGTCGATAGCGTCAAGGAGCTGCCCGCCACCCTTATCCTGCGCCCGTTCAATTTCGACACATTGGCCACCAAGGTCTATGATCAGGCCTCGCTTGAAAACATTGCCGAGGCCGCTCCGGCGGCGCTGCTGGTCACGCTGGCCGGGCTGTTACCGGTGTTGCTGCTGGCGCGGGCGGGCAAGGGTGGCGTGTAATTTGCTTGCGTATTGTGATATAAACAGTAAAAAGCAGCCAGAATTCTAACGCAACGTTATTAAGGAATAAAACATGACGGATGAGGTTGAAGCCAAAACCGGCGGATCGATGAAATACATCATCGCGATTGTACTTGCCGGTGCCGCTGCATTCGGCGGGTATAAATATATCGAGAATCAGAAAGCGGTCGAGGCACAATTGGCCGCTGACGAGGAGGCCGCCGCTGCGGCCCGTGCGCAGGCCGAGCTTGATGCGGCTGCTGCCGAAGCCGAAGCCGCCGCTGCTGCCGAGGCCGAAGCTGCCGCTGCTGTTCAGGCTGAAGCCGAAGCCGCCGCGCAGGCT
>JALXER010000380.1 GCA_027069385.1 Paracoccaceae bacterium | reverse complement strand
AAGCTGCGCCGCACATTCCGCAATCGCCGATTGCGGTGCCCCAAGGCTGACCACCCCCGCCCCGATGCGCAACGCCCCGCGGGCGGCAAGACGCGCCGCACCGGTGCGGGCAGATGGGCCGGAGAGGATAAGCGCGTGGCCGTGGTGATATTTGTGGGCATTTTCTTTCTCAAGAAGTGAACCAAACTTGTCAAATTCAAGATAATCAATCAAATCTCTTGCTGGAAGTGAAAGAGTCCCCAGACCAATATCCACTTGTCGTAAGTTTTTTGAAATATATTTGGCTTTTCCAATAAGGAGGCCAACCTTTACGGGTCTTATTGCAACGCACAGATCAACATCGAGCAAATGGCCCCACTTCAATACTTGACCACTGTCTGTGCATATCCCTGAAGGCGCATCAATAGAACAAGAATATGGACCGCCTTTGCTTAACTTTTCGTTGATAGCTGCAAAGCTCCAAAAAACAGACTCTGGCAACCCTCTTGTGAGACCGGTTCCAAAAACAGCATCTATCCACAAATCCGAATCTGTCTGAAAGATTTCATCTGGATCAAGGAGTTTAACCTCCCCCATCTCCAACCACCGCTTCGCGTTCGCCTTTGCATCCGGCGGCAGCTTGTCCACTTCGCCATACAGAAAAACCTCCACCTCCCAGCCGCAATCTTTTAGCAGCCTTGCCACCACAAACCCGTCGCCGCCGTTATTGCCGGGGCCGCACAGGACTACGGCTTTTTGTGGGGTTTTGGCCATGTCGGGCCATTCTTCCAGAATGGCTTCGACCACGCCGCGCCCGGCGCGTTCCATCAGTTCAAGGCCCGTCACCTCGCCACTGTCTATGGCAGCTTGTTCGATGGCGCGCATTTGGGCGGCGGTCAGGAGTTCGGTCATGGGGGCCTCCGGTTGGTTCTTGAGGAGTAAACACGATGTTTGGAGATAGGGGAAGGGGGGGGTGGGTGCGAGCACCCACCCTACATTTCATTGTGCCCTACTATTAACCGGTGTGCTTAATTTTTAGGCAATCACGCTGGAATCTGGTCCTGCCGCCCCCTGCCCCGTGCGCATTCAAATTGCACCACCTGCGTAGCAATGCTTAACAGGCCGCACACAAACAGGAGCATCGACATGAAGAAAATCGAAGCCGTCATCAAGCCGTTCAAGCTCGACGAGGTCAAAGAGGCCTTGCAGGATATCGGCATTCAGGGTCTTAGCGTCATAGAGGCCAAGGGGTTCGGGCGCCAAAAGGGCCATACCGAGCTGTATCGCGGTGCCGAATATGTGGTGGATTTCCTGCCCAAGGTCAAAATCGAAATCGTTTTGGCCGCCGATCAGGTGGATGAAGCCATCCGCGCCATTATCGACGCTGCCAAGACCGGAAAAATCGGAGACGGCAAGATTTTCGTCTCGACCGTTGAACAGGCCATTCGTATCAGAACCGAAGAAGACGGGCCAGAAGCCCTTTAGGATAAGGAAAAAACCATGAGTGATATTCAAAACGTCCTCGACATGATCAAGGATCAGGACATCGAGTATGTCGACATCCGTTTCACCGACCCGCGCGGCAAGCTGCAGCATGTGACGGTGATCAATGACGAAGTAGACGCCGATTTTCTGGAAGACGGGTTTATGTTTGACGGCTCCAGCATCGCGGGCTGGAAATCCATCGACCAGTCCGACATGAAGCTGATCCCCGATTGCGCCTCGGCCTATGTTGACCCGTTCTATGCGGAAAAAACCCTGTGCATCCATTGCTCGGTTGTCGAGCCGGACACCGGCGAACCCTATTCCCGCGACCCGCGTTCCACCGCGGCCAAGGCCGAGGCCTATCTGATGGCATCGGGCATCGGCGACACCGCCTATTTCGGGCCCGAAGCCGAGTTCTTTTTGTTCGACGATGTGCGGTTCAGCAACAGCATCAACAAGGTTTCCTATGAAGTTGACGCGCAGGACGCATCGTGGAACACCGATACCGAATACGAAATGGGCAATTCCGGCCATCGCCCCGGCGTCAAGGGCGGCTATTTTCCGGTCAACCCGACCGATGCCAGCCACGACATTCGCGGCGAAATGCTGTCTACCATGAAACGCCTTGGCATGAAGGTTGACAAGCACCACCACGAGGTGGCCTCGTGCCAGCACGAGCTGGGTCTGGTATTTGGTACGCTGGTCAAGCAAGCCGACGATCTGCAGAAATACAAATACGTGATCCACAATGTGGCGCATGCCTATGGCAAAACCGCCACCTTTATGCCCAAGCCCATTGCGGGCGACAACGGCACCGGCATGCATGTCAACATGTCGATCTGGAAAGACGGCAAGCCGTTATTTGCCGGTGACAAATACGCGGATCTTTCGCAAGAGGCGCTGTATTTCATCGGGGGCATTCTGAAACATGCCAAGGCGCTGAACGCCTTCACCAACCCGTCAACCAACAGCTATAAACGCCTGATTCCGGGCTTTGAAGCGCCGGTATTGCGGGCCTATTCGGCCTCTAACCGGTCGGGTTGCGTGCGCATTCCGTGGGCTGAATCGCCCAAGGCCAAACGCGTCGAAGCCCGCTTCCCCGATCCGGCCGCCAACCCCTATCTGTGCTTTTCCGCCCTGCTGATGGCCGGGATTGACGGGATCAAGAACAAGATCGACCCGGGCGAAGCCCATGACAAAGACCTGTATGACCTGCCCCCCGAAGAGCTGGCCGACATTCCGACGGTTTGCGCCAGCCTGCGCGAGGCGCTGGAAGAACTGGAAAAAGACATGGACTTCCTGACCGCCGGCGATGTGTTCACCAAGGACCAGATCGAGGGCTATATGGAACTGAAATGGGAAGAAGTGTACCAGATGGAACACACCCCGCATCCGGTTGAATTCGGCATGTATTACAGCTGCTAGGGGATGGCGGGCTGAAGCCCGCCCTACCTTGTCAAACGCTGCGTTGAAAGGGTGTGCGGATAACCGCGCACCCTGTTTAATTGGAATACCCAAATCAACATCCGGACGGCGATACCGATTCGGATTAATGGGTTCTGACCCTTATGTATCTTGCCTTTGCTATAATCCCGCCGATCCGGTGTTTTGCAAGACACCGGATCGGGGAGGTGTGCACCGTCTGACCCTTGTGG
>JALXER010000379.1 GCA_027069385.1 Paracoccaceae bacterium | reverse complement strand
CGTCGATGTGGACGTGATCGTTCCGGATGTGGACATTCTGATCAACAAAGCGGATTCGATCGATCCGGTGCCGATCGGGGATACAACGGTTTATACCCTGACAGTGACAAATACCGGCCCGTCTGCCTCTGAAAATATTGTGGTTACGGACAACATGCCGCCGAGCAAGCTTACCTATCAAAGCCATGTGGTTTCCGGCGCGGGCGTTTGTTCTACGGTTCCGGCGGTTGGCTCTCTCGGGGGGACTCTGATTTGTTCGTGGCCCTATCTGGCGGCGGGCGATTCCGAAACGATAGAGATCACCGCTATGGGTGTGGCCAAAGGCTCGGCGACCAACACCGCATCGGTGGATTCGACCGAGATTGCCGCCGGGTATGACCGCGTCATCGGCAATAACGACACCACCGAGACCACCACGGTACGGACCAAAACCGATATCGAAGTCACCAGCAAAGTGGCCACGCCAGCGACGGTCAATCTGGACGATAACTTTGACTTTGTGGCAACGGTGCATGTCAACACCGGCCCGGGGCTGGCCGAAGCGGATGACGTTGTGTTCAGCGATACCCTGCCGGCAAACATGGTTCTGACCGGATTTCCGGTGGCTGTGGTGGTTGCGGGCACCGCAAGTTCGACCACCTGTACCGGTGTGCCGGGCGACACGTCTTTCACCTGCGATCTGGGCACCGTTAGCGCCAACGGCACGGTTGAAATCACCATTCCGGTAGAGGTGGTCTCGGTCGATGCATCGCCGGATACGCTGACCAATACCGCCAGCGTTGCGACCTCTTCCTATGAATCCCCGGCCGATCAGCCCAACAACACCAACAGCGGCAGTGTCGAGGTTCTGTCCTCGTCGATCTCCGGCACTGTGTTCCGCGATTTTGCCGATGATAGCGCCATTACCGCCGGTGATACTTTTGTGTCGAGCGTGCCGGTGACCCTGACGGGCACCTCCTTTGACGGGAAACCGATCAGCATTACCGTGAATACCAACGCTTCGGGCTTTTACGAATTCCCGTTGTTGCCCGAAGGCACCTACCAGATTTCGCGTGGTGTCGTGGGCGAGGCCTATCTGACCGATGGCACCAATACGGCGGGTTCCGAGGGCGGGACGGTAACGTCGCCAACCCTGATCACCGCCATTGCCCTGCCAGGGGACACTGATGCCACCGACTATCTGTTCCCGCTTGTTCCGCAAGCGCGCGTGGGGATCGCCAAAAACGCCAGCGGCGTGACCACCAATCCGGACGGTTCGTTCAACACCACCTTCAACCTTGTGGTCGAAAACTTCAGCCTTGAAGCGTTGGACAACATGGTAGTGACCGACCCGCTTGCGGGTGCGGCCCCGCTGTTTGGCACCTATCAGGCGCTTGGCACACCGGCCACCGACCCGATGAGCGCTGGCAATTATACCATCCTTTCCGCCCCTTCGGGCAGTTGTGGCGGGTTTAATCCGGCCTTTGACGGTGCCGGATCACAGGCTGTTGCTGTCGGATTTTCGCTGGCAAGCGGCGCGACCTGTACGCTAAGCTTTGCGGTTCGTGTACAACCCACCGTTCCGCTGCCGCCGGTGCTGGCTTCGGGCGGGCGCTATGAAAACCAGGCGACGGTGACCGGTGAGGGCTCGATCTCGGGCCAGACCTCGGTCACCAACCCAGAGCTGGTCGATCTTAGCGACGACGGCACCAATCCGGACCCGTCGGGCAATGACGTGGCGACCGATCCGAACGAGGGTGACCCGACTCCGGTTATCCCGAGCATCGATCCCTCGATCGTGCTGGTCAAAACCGCCAATACCTCGGGCCTGCAATCGCCGCCGCAGGTGGGGGATATCATCACCTATACCTTTGCGGTGACCAATACCGGCAACGTGAACCTGTCCAACGTGACGGTAACCGACCCGATGCCCGATCTGACCATCACCGGCAGCCCCATTGCCCTGCTGGCAGCGGGGGACACCGACAGCACCACCATCACCGGCACCTATGCGCTGAAGCTAAGCGACCTTGATGCCGGACAGGTGCAGAACTCGGCCACCGTTCAGGGGACCGACCCTTACGGCACCGATGTAAGCGATATCTCGGGCACCAATGTGGGCAATGATACCCCCACCGTGGTGACTCTTGCCAGCGGTCCGGCCATTGCGCTGGTCAAAACCGCCGATACCTCGGGGCTGCAATCGCCGCCACAGGTGGGCGACACGATCATCTATCATTTCCGGGTGGAAAACACCGGCAACGTGACCCTGACCAATGTCACCGTCACCGACCCGATGCTGGGTGGCACCATCCCGGGCGGGCCGATTGCCTCTATGGCGCCGGGCGATGTGGACACGGTGACCTTTAGTGCCAATTATGCGCTGACACTGGCCGATCTGGCCGCCGGAGAGGTGCAAAACACCGCGACCGCGACCGGCACGCCGCCGACCGGTCCGGATGTTAGCGACGTTTCGGGCACCGACAATACCAATGACGACCCGCTGGTAACGCCGATTCCGCAAGCACCGTCCATTCTGCTCGAAAAATTCGTGGATGCGGCGCCGCATCTGGCTGGCTCGGTCGTGGGCGATCTGGTGGAATACACCTTTACCGTCACCAATACCGGCAACATTCCGTTGAATAATGTCATGGTGTCTGAGGCCCTGGCCGGGGTTGTTGTGGCCGGCGGGCCGATTCCGGTGCTGAATCCGGGAATCTCGGATGCGACCACCTTTACCGCCACCTATCACCTGACCGCAGCCGATATCTCGGCGGGCGAGGTGGTTAATGATGCCACCGTGACCGGCGACTATGGCCCGAATAACAATTTGCAGGTTTCCGACGATGCTGCGGTCACCCTGCAAGTGGGCAAGATAGAGGCCATCCCCGAGGTGTTCCCGCCCTTCACCACCAATGGTGGCACGACGACAAGCATGCTGGCTTCGGACCTGTTGAACAATGCTCCGGCGACGCTGTCCACGGTGAACATTACCGTTATCACCACCGATCCGGAGCTGACGCTGGACCCGACCACGGGGCTGATCACGCTGGCACCGGACAGTCCGGCAGGGTTCTATCATGTGACCTACGAGATCTGCTCGATCGCGGTGCCGACCTTGTGTGACACCACTACGGAAACCGTGGTGCAAGCGCCAATCGACGGGATTGAAGCCGAGAAAACGCAGGTATTCACCGATAATGGCGACGGGCGCGATGATGTGGGTGACATCGTTACCTATACCATTACCGTCACCAATACCGGCAACACGCAGTTGCTGGGTGTGACGCTGGACGACACGCTGACCGACAAGAACGGCGGGGCACTGACCCTTGACAGCGGCCCGACTTTTGTCAGCGCTTCGGGCGGTTCGCCCGAGGGCACGCTGGAAATGGGCGAGGTTGCGACCTATACGGCCACTTTCACGCTTACGCTTCAGGCGGTGAATGCGGGCGGGGTGGACAACACCGTGACGGCTACGGCCCTTTCCTATTGGCCCGGCACGACGACGCCTCCGACGATATCGGATGTGTCCGATGACGGCATCGATACCGATGGCAATACCGAGGACGACCCCACGGAACTGATTCTGGTTCCATCCCCTGTGGTGGCGGGCCTGACCATGACCAAGACCACGCCGCAGGAAATTGTGCAGCGCGGTGACGTGGTGCCCTATACCATCACCATTGACAACACCGCGACCCATGTCGCCGGTCCGTATAACATCGTGGATACGCTGCCGCCGGGGCTGATTTATGTGCCGGGGTCGGCGATGCTCGACGGCGTTGTCGCAACGGTAACGGTTGAAGGTGCGGTCATTACCTGGCCCAACGTGACCGTGCCCGCCTCGGGACAGGTGGTTGCCACGCTTAACGCCCGCATCCTGAGCGGGGCTTCGGCAACGGCGCTGGTCAACCGCGTCAGCCTGCTTGACCCTGCCACCGGTGATCCGGCGCTGGAGGATGCAACCGCCGTGGTGCGTATCCTGCCCGAGCCGGTATTCGATTGTACCGACGTAATCGGCAAGGTATTCGATGACGTCAACGGCAACGGCTATCAGGACGCCCCGGGCGATGCGCCCGACAGCGCTGCCATTACCGACCAGACTTATCACGGCGGCAAGGGGGATAAATTCACCGTTGTGCCGGAACCGCGCAACGAGGACGGCATCCCCGGGGTTCGGCTGGTTACGGCTGACGGTCTGATTATCACCACCGATGAATATGGCCGCTATAGCGTGCCATGTGCGGCCCTGCCGGTAAGCGGCGGTGACAACTTCATCATCAAGCTGGACCCGCGCTCGCTGCCCACCGGTTATAGCGTAACCACCGAAAATCCGCGGGTTGCACGGGTGACGCCGGGCATGATGTCCGAGATTAACTTTGGTGCAACGCTGGGCCATCTGGCGCGGATCGACATCAACGCCGCGGCTTTCGCTGCCGATGGTGCTCCGGTTGCGGCGCTGGATGCGGGGATCACCCGGTTGGCGGCCAGCCTTGTCGATAATCCGGCAACCGTGGTGATCGCCTATCATATCCCGATGGATGCGGATGTATCGGTTGTGCATCTGGCGCGCCAGCGCATGAATGCGCTAGAGGACCGATTGCGCCACGCATGGCGTCAGGTCGGACAGGGGCCGCTTCATATCCAAACGCTTGTGCTGCGGGAGGGCGAGTAAAATGTGTAACTATTCCAAAGGTAAGCCAGAAATGACCAAAGCCATTCGCACCGGCCTGTTGCAAACCACCGCGCTGGTTGCGGCGCTGGGGGCCGGACAGGCCATGGCGCAATCCGCAAGTTTCGAGGAAACGGGGTTTTCGATCTCGTTTGACGACCAGACGCTGGCGGGCGCACCGACGGACTTTAACCAGACCTATGCGGTTGACGCGCTGGCCTATGGGATGAATGTGGATGTCCGCTATGACGGGCTGGACACCCGCCGGATGCTCAATATCTCGACCGCCGATCTGCGCGGCGCCTATCAGGCAGGCCAGACGGTGCCATTGCGCACATCGACCAACTATCCCGCCTTTATCGCGCGTGGCGAGGTCCGGATTATCGACCGGGGCGCGCGCGGCAATCCTTTGGTTGCGCAGATTCCGGCCGCGGCAAACGGTGTGGTCAACTGGACCATGCCCGCCGATGGCTCGGGCGATTATGCCTATGTGCTGCGGGTTTATGATGCCAACGGGCGCTATGACGAAACCGCGCCGGTGCCGCTGAACCGCGCTGACAGCGTGTTCGATACCTTGCCGCAAACCGGCGCAGCAGCAGCAGGAGAAGCAGACGACAACACCGCACGACGCGGCATTCCGGTGCGCGGCGGCGTGGTCACGGCCTCGGGCAGTGGCGCAACGCCGGGCGGCTCGGTTATGGTGATGGGCGAAACGGTGCCGGTGGACAGCAGCGGGCGCTTTGTTGTCAGCCGTATCCTGCCGGTCGGAGATCAGGTTATCAGCGTCGATGCCAATGGCCAGCATATCGTGCGCGATGTGCAGATTCCTGCGTCCGACTGGTTTCATGTGGGCATTGTAGACGTGACCGCAGGCCTGAATTTCGGCGGCGCAGGCAACCTTGATGCGCAGTATATCAATGGCCGCGTGGCCTTTTATGTCAACGGCTATACCGCCAATGGCTGGCATATCACCTCGTCGCTGGATACCGGCAACGGGCCGATTTCGGGCCTGCTTTCGCGGCTGAACGACAAAGACCCGCGCCGCGTGCTGGACCGGTTGCGTCTGGATGGTGACATCTATCCGACCTATGGCGACGACAGCAGCTTTTACGACGATACGCCGACCGCCGGCGCGATCTATCTGCGCGCCGAGAACGAGAATTTCCGCATTACCTGGGGTGATTTCACCGCCGGTATGAACAGCGCCAGCCTGCTATATAACACCCGTGATCTGTACGGGGCCGAGCTACGCTATCAGTCCAGCGCCTCTACCGATCTTGGCGCGCCGCGCTTTGCCGCCACGGTCTATGCTGCCCAGCCCGATACGCTTGCGCAGCGGGATATCCTGCAAGGCACCGGCGGCTCGGTCTATTTTCTGACCCATCAGGATATTACCGGCGGGTCGGTCAAGCTCTCGGTGCTGGTGGTTGATCCCGATACCGGTCGGGTGATCTCGACCAGCGACCTGCAACAGGGCGTCGATTACACCATTGACCACGTTCAGGGCATGGTCTTGCTGAACGCGCCGCTGGCATCCACCGCGACGGGCGCGGGCATCGTGTCCGGTGGCGGTGATGATTACACCGTGCATCTGGTTGCGCAATACGAATACACCCCCACGGGGTTTGACGTTAACGACAGCGCTTACGGTGCCCATGGCGAAGTCTGGCTGACCGATAATCTGCGCTTTGGTGCCACCTATATGAGCGAGAAAACCGCCGGTGGCACCCAGCAGGTGGCCAGCGCGGACCTGCGTTACCAACTGGGCAATGCCAGCTATGCCGAGCTTGAATATGCCCATAGCTCCGGCCCCGGTCTGGGGTATTCGACCTCTACCGATGGCGGCCTGACCATCATTACCATTGCCGGTATGGCCAGCACCGGAGCAGGTGCGCTGCACTTTGACAGCCATTTCGACCTGCACGATCTGGGCATGAATCGCGACGGGTTTGTGAACGTCTATTACGACAGCAAAGACGCCGGATTCTCGACCATTACCGAAACCATCACCACGGGCCAGTCGCTCGTCGGCTTTGAAACCGAGGTCGCCTTCGGGGATCGGGTGACATTCGGGGCCGATGCCGAGCTTTTCCGGCAGGATAGCGGCGACAAAAAGCTGGATGGCGAGGTTCGCCTTGCCTTTGCGCTCTCGGATCGGCTGTCGATAGAGGCGGGGGTTCATCTGCTTGACCAAACCACGGTTGGCGACCCGTCAGCGACCGGCAAACGCACCGATCTGGGCCTGCGGCTGAATTTCACCCCTTCGGATACCCAAAGCTTTTATCTGTTCGGGCAGGCCACGCTTGGCAATTCCGGCGGGCTGTCCGACAATAACCGCTATGGCGCGGGCTTTGATCTGGCGCTGAACAGCAAGGTCGATGTCTCGGGCGAAGTGTCAACCGGTGACGCCGGTCTTGGCGGGTCGTTCCGGATTTCCTATGCGGCGACCGACAAGAACGAGGTTTACCTTGGCTATACGCTTGATCCCACGCGCGGCGGCGTTGGCGGAGCGCTGGCGGATAACGGGCGGATCGTGTTGGGGGGCAAATACCAGCTTTCGGACAGCATTTCGACCTATACCGAATATGTCTATGACATGCCCGACAACCAGCGCTCGCTTTCGCAGATCTACGGGGTGACCTATACCCCCAATAACGCCTTTACCCTGTCATCCACCATCGAACTGGGCGCGGTCAGCGATCCGGTAAGCGGTGATTTTGACCGGCTGGCGCTGTCCTTTGGCGCGGCCCGGGATAATGGCGATGGTCAGGGCTGGCGCGCCCGGCTGGAGTATCGCGACGAACAGGGCGCGGGCACCGCGCGGGATCGTACCACATGGGGCCTGACGGCGGGTTATACCAACGCCGTAAACGAAAACTGGCGGTTGCTGGCCAATGTGGACGCGCTGCTATCCGACAGTGCCGACGGCCCGTTCCGCGATGGCCGGTATATCAAGGCCTCGATGGGCTTTGCCTTCCGCCCCGTGGACAACGAGAAATTCAACATGCTGTTGCGCTATACCTATCTGGACGACCAGCCGGGTGAAGATCAGGTCGGCGTGGATGGCACCGTGGACGGGCCGTTGCAGATCAGCAATATTTTCTCGCTTAGTGCGGGGTACGATCTGTCACGGCAATTCACGCTGGGCGGCAAGCTGGGCTATCGCAGTACGCAGATGGCACCGCGCGGCACCACGGCCTTTACCTATAACTCTGCCGTGCTGGCAGCGGCCCGTGTTGACTGGCATGTGGTCAGCAACTGGGATGCCATGGCCGAATTCCGCCTGTTGCATACCTTTGAAACCGGCACCAACGAAACCGGTGCGGTTGCGGCGATCTATCGTCACCTTGGCGATAATCTAAAGATCGGCGCGGGGTTCGAATGGGGGGCTGTTTCGGATAACATGGCCAATCTGGACTATTCCGGTCAGGGGCTTTTCCTGAACCTGGTCGCCAAGTATTAAGGTAAAAGCGGGGGCTGCGGCCCCCGTTTCTATATCAAAACCACCTGCGTGCCGACTTTGGTCAGGCCGTACAGCTCGGCAATATGCCGGTTATAAAGCCCGATACAGCCGCTAGAGGACCGCCGCCCGATTTTGCGCTCGTCCTGCGTGCCGTGAATCCGGAAATACTGCCAGCCCAGATAAAGCGCATGGCTGCCCAGCGGGTTTTGCGGGCCGGGGCCGACCACATGGGGCAGCGCCGGATTGCGCCGCAACATCGAAGGCGTGGGCCGCCAAGTGGGGCCGATCACCTTACGCACGATCGAGGTCCGCCCGCGCCGCGTCATTTCCTCGGATTGCGGCACGCTGGTGGGATAGAGCTTGTAAACGGCCTGATCTTCCGACCAGAAATGCAGGGCGCGCGACACCGTATCAACCAGAATCGCCCCGTTTCGCAGCGAGGCGAAATGCGGCTGCCAGCGTTGCGCGCTAAAGCTGGAAATGTTGCGTTGGATCGCCGGAGCCACCACCTGCGCCCCCGCCCGCGTGCCAAGCAGCAGGCCGACACCCGTCAGCGCCATAAATCGCCGCCTTGTGGAAAACTTGTGCATCTCGGCCCCTCGCTTTTATCCGCATTAACCCCTATAATATAGGGAAATTCGCGTCAAAAGCCAAGGGACAGGCCATGAAATTCAGGATTGCCATTTACGGGTTGCTTTTGCTGGGGCTGGCGGCCTGCGATACGCCCACCGGCGGTCCGCCTGCCTCCGAGCGCTATCACATCGACGCGCAACGCCGTGCCGACATTCCCATGCGTATGCTCGATGCCGTCAACCGGCTGCGACAGGCGGCGGGGCGGCCTTTGCTGGTGCTTGACCCTGCGCTTTCGCGCGCGGCGCAGGGCCACTCCAAAGACATGTCAAAGCAGAACCGCCCATGGCATTTTGGCAGTGACGGCTCATCGCCGTTGCAGCGCGTTGCGGCTGCGGGCTATGCCGGTGCCTTTCTGGGCGAGACGATTTCCGAGACCTACGAGACCGATCTGGAAACCATCGCCATCTGGGCCACCGACCCCGGCACCCGTGCCGTGCTGCTCAACCCCCAAGCAACCCGCATGGGCGTCGGCTTTGTTCAGCAGCGCAGCGGAAAGCTCTGGTGGACCCTTGTGACGGGTGGTCCTGACCCTAGGGCGTAGATATAGCTCCTTTTTTTGGTAAGTTTCGCCGTATTTGCCGATTTTGGTAAATCCGCTTGCACCAAAGGCGGCATTCTGCTCATCATTGGCAAAACAGGAACGGAGCCGACCATGAACCAGAAAACCAACCTGATTGCCAAACTCAAGGATCCCTCGCTGCTGCTGACCAAGGCGTTTGTGGCGGGCGAATGGGCCGATGCCGATAGCGGCGGGCGCTTTGACGTGACCAATCCGGCGCGCGGCGATGTGATCTGCTCGGTGCCCGATATGGGGGCCGCTGAAACCCGACGGGCGATCGACGCGGCCTATGACGCGCAAAAGGCATGGGCGGCGCGCACCGGCAAGGACCGTGCGGCGGTGTTGCGGCGCTGGTATGACCTGATGGTCGAAAATGCCGATGATCTGGGGGCCATTCTGACCGCCGAAATGGGCAAACCTTTTGCCGAGGCCCGCGGAGAGGTGCTCTACGGGGCCAGCTTTATCGAATGGTTCGGCGAAGAGGCCAAGCGGGTTTACGGCGAGACCATTCCGGGCCATCAGGTCGATAAACGCATTGTGGTAATCAAGCAGCCGGTCGGGGTGGTGGCATCGATAACCCCGTGGAATTTCCCCAATGCGATGATTGCCCGCAAGGTTGGTCCGGCGCTGGCGGTGGGCTGTACCTTTGTGGCCAAACCGGCCGGCGAAACACCGCTTTCGGCGCTGGCCATGGCAGCGCTGGCCGAACGGGCCGGCGTGCCTGCGGGGGTGTTCAGCGTGGTGACCTCCAAACGCTCTGCCGAGATCGGCAAAGAATTTACCGACAATGCCAAGGTACGCAAGCTGACCTTTACCGGCTCGACCGAGGTCGGGCGTATCCTGCTGGCGCAGGGTGCCAAAAGCGTCATGAAGATGAGCATGGAACTGGGTGGCAACGCGCCGTTTATCGTGTTCGATGACGCCGATCTGGATGCGGCGGTAGAGGGGGCGATGATCTCTAAATACCGCAATAACGGCCAGACCTGCGTTTGCGC
>JALXER010000378.1 GCA_027069385.1 Paracoccaceae bacterium | reverse complement strand
GCCTTAGCATTGCCGGAAATCTGGCAATCGATAATACCGGCGGGCTGCTTTACGGGTTGATCGCCACCTACGAGGCCGAGCGGTTCAGCGCCGATATCGGCATCACCGGAACCGACGAATTGCCTGCTCTTACCATCGGTTTCAACATACCGTTTGGCAAGCCTCACCGCTCCCGCGCCGATATCTGGGGGGATAGCGAGTTCCACCGTGGCGCCATTTATTAAGCAAGGAAGAACCATGAAAAAACGTATTGGCGCAAGCCTGATCGCCACCGCCTTTCTGGGCACTGCCGCGCAGGCGCAGCTTTCCTTTGGGGGAAATCTGGACAACCTGTATTTCTATTCGACGGGGCTGGGCAGCTCGGCATGGGAAAACACCACCGTATTGCGCGGCTCGGTGGCCTATGAAAACGGGGATTTCACCCTTGGGGCCGGGGCAAGCGTGACCTTTTACCAACTCAGCATACTTCCCGACCCGATTACTAATTGGAACATGCCATATGTCTATGTCGGGTATAAAAACCTGACGCTGGCCTATGGCGGCATCGAAGGGGCGGGGAACCTGTTTCCGCAACACTATTTTGGCTATCACAGCCTGACTTTTCTGAACGACAACACCCTGCGGGTGGATTATGCAGCGGGCGATTTTCACATTGCGGCCTCGGTCGATCTGGCCTTTACCGGCTTTTACGAATTGGGGTTGGACGCAAAGCTGGGCCAAATCGATATCCGCGCCGCCTATGACAGCCGCGAGGAAAAGCTGGGCGCGCTGGTCGGGCGCGGCTTTGGCCGGTTGAATGTGCAGATTTCGGGTATTTATGACTTTGACGATGGCCCAAGCCGCACCTATGGCGGGCTGACACTGTTTTATGATATCGGCGACCGGCTAAGCGTCGGGGCCAACCTGAATTACGACCTGAACGGAGAGGCGCGCTATGGCGTGCGGGCCGCTTATGATACGGGCATGGCGCAAATTCAGGCGACCTATACCAAGGACGGCCTTTATGACGAATTTATGCTGGGAATTTCGGTGCCCTTTGGCAACACGCCACCCGCCGCGCAAGGGCTGTTCGGCGCGTCACCCTATGGCCTGCACGGTTGATCCATAACCGCCCGCGTCCAGATAGGCCTGTTCGCGTGCGGTCATCCCGCGCCCCAGCGCCTTGTTGCGAAACGGAAAACGGCCGAATTTGCGGATAACCTCGCGATGGGCACGGGCGTGCAGGGTGTTGCCGTTCAGCCGCAGATGCGCCATGCGCACAGAGGTATCCTGATCGGCCAGCACTTCGGAATGCATCAGGGGCAGGTAAAAGAACTGCCGCATCGGCGGTTCCACATGCATATCCAGCTTGTTGTAAAGCGCCCGTTTGGCGGCGCATTTGGCCTTGGCATCGGTGGCAAAGGCATCGGCCTGACCGCGAAACATATTGCGCGGGAACTGATCCAGCGCAATGATATAGGCCAGCGACGGTTCGGGAAATCCGGTCCAGTCGTCATATTCGCCATTTTTGGCATCGACCCAGAAATCAAAGAACCGCTCGCGGATTTCGGCATCAAAAGCCGGATCAACCGCATACCATTTGTCCGGTCCGGCATCCTGCCAGAAAGAGATTATTTCGTCAGGTGTAATGGTCATACCCTCGCCCCAAGCAAGCTCCTGTTTCGGGCAGCTTAGGGTGATTCGGTGCTTTCGTCATCTTCAAAAAACTGCTCTATGGCAATTTCTTGCGCGACTTCGGCCGCTATCGGCGTCGATTGCGGAGCCACGGGGGTATAGGACATCATTTCCTCGACCGGAATCGCCTCGCGGCGGGTCATGCGAAAGGCCCCGTAAGCGGCGATGACCGTCATAAACGCTACGATGGCATAGAAATACGCATTGGCCCCGAAACGTGACATCGCCATGCCCACCAGAACCGGCGTAGCAACCGCGCCGACCCCGTTCAAAAAGACCAGCCCGCCCGAAACATTGGCCATGTCCTCGGGCTTAACATAGTCGTTGGCATGGGCGATCAGCAGCGAATACAGCGGCCCCGCAGCGCCCCCCGCCACAAAGCTGAGCGTGACCAGCATATAAAAATCGGTGGTCACCAGAATGCCCAGCAACAGCAGCGCCGCAGGAAACGCGGTAATGATCACGATCAGCAAGCGCCGGTCCATCCGATCCGAAGCCCAGCCGATCGGGTATTGAAACAGCACGCCCCCCAGATAGACCGCCCCGACAAAGGTAGAGATCTGCCCCACATCCAGCCCGATCGCCGTGGCATAGACCACCCCCATACCGAACAGCAACGAATAGATACCGCCCAGCATAAACGCCCCGACCGACCCCAGCGGCGAGGTCCGGTACAGTTGCGCCATGCTCATGGGTTTGGCGGTGTGGAACACCGGCGCGGGGCTGACCGACAGCAGGATCGGCGCAAAGGAAACCGACACCAGCACCGAAATAATGGCGAAAAGCAGAAAATTGGACGGGTCGCCAAAGTTAAGCAGCGCTTGCGCCAAAACAAGGCCGCTCATCTGGACAATCATATAGGCCGACAGCGCCTGCCCGCGGGTCTCGTTGGTGGCGGAATCGTTCAGCCAGCTTTCGGCAACCACATAGACCCCTGAAAAACTGAACCCGACCAGCAGGCGCATGGCGGTCCAGACATAGGGGTCGGGCAGCATCGCATAGATAATAAACGCCGCCGAGATCAAAGAGGCCAGCGCCGCAAAAACCCGCACATGCCCGACCCGTGCAATCAGCCGGGGCGTGACCCTTGATCCGCCCAGAAACCCCAGAAAATAGGCCGACATCACCCATGACATGGTGGTAGGGGAAAACCCCTCTATCGCGCCGCGCACCCCCAGCAACGTGCCTTGCAGCCCGTTGCCCAGCATCAACAGGAACATGCCCAGCAGTAGCGCCCAGGAATTTTTCAGGATATACCCCATGCGACCCCCCTTTTTAGCCCCAGTCTAGGGCCGTCACCGCGCCGTGAATGCCCCGCACCGACCTGCCCATGTCGTTTTAGGGCAGCAACAAAGAGGAATCGCCATAGGAAAAGAACCGGTAATCCTGCGCCAGTGCGTGGCCATAGATCGCCTGAATCCGCGCGTGGCCCATCAGTGCCGAAACCAGCATCAACAGGGTGGATCTGGGCAGGTGGAAATTGGTTATCAGCCCGTCGGTGACCTTGAATTCATAGCCCGGGCGGATGAAAATGTCGGTATCTCCGACCCATGGCGCGATGCGGCCTTTTTCGGTAGCGGCGGTTTCGATCAGGCGCAGGGCCGTGGTGCCAAGCGCAATCACCCTGCCCCCTTGGGCAATGGTCGCGTTGATGGCATCCGCCGCATCGGCGGTGACCTCGCCCCATTCCGCGTGCATTTTATGGTCTTCGATGTTTTCGACCTTGACCGGCAGGAACGTGCCCGCGCCCACATGCAGGGTGACTTCGGTCCGGCGCACGCCCATGGCGGCCAGTTGGTCAAGCAACCCGTCGTCAAAATGCAGCGAGGCCGTCGGCGCCGCCACCGCACCGGTATGGCGGGCAAATACGGTCTGGTAATCGTCGCGGTCGCGCGCATCGGCAGGGCGCTTGGAGGCAATATAGGGGGGCAACGGCATGGTGCCGGTCTGCTCGATCAGCGCATCCAGCGCCGCGCCGCTGCGGTCGAACTGCAAAGTGACCTGCGCGGGGGCTTTTTCGGTGACCTCGGCAGAAAACCCGTCAAAATAGATGATATCGCCCGGCTTCAGGCGCTTCATCGGTCGGGCCAGCGCCACCCATGTATCGGGGGCTATGCGCTCTATCAGGGTGGCCTCTATGCGCGACACCCCCGAACCATGCGTGGTTTCGCGCCGCCGCTCTCCTTTTATCCGCGCCGGAATCACCTTTGTGTTGTTCAGCACCAGCAGGTCACCGGCGCGCAGCCATTGGCCGAGATCGGCCACGGTTGAATCAACCATGCCATCCCCTTGCGCCACCAGCAGTTTCGACGCCGGTCGCGGCGAGGCCGGACGCAGGGCTATCCGGTCTTCGGGCAGGTCAAAATCGAAATCGGCAAGGGTCAGCATCGGGTTTCCTATCGTCGGGGTTGCGCCCCCATAGCGCGACCGGACCGGATACGAAACCTTAAATACGGCGAAACCACGCCGAAAACGAAATTTGATCGGTTAACGACGGGTAAACCGGTTGCCCGCCCCGCGAAAAACCCCTATCCAAGGGGGATAACTCCTCGATACCAGACAAGGTGCTGCGCTCTATGGGCGACCCGAAAAATTTGCAATCCGAAACCGCCGCGCGCGGACTGGCCCGGTTTTTGCCGCGCCAGACGATCTCGCTATCCGATGCGCACGGGGTGCATACGATTGTGTTGTCGCCGGTCAAACGGCTGATGGCGATTACCGGCATTTCGGCACTGGTGATCTGGGGGGTAATTGCCACGGTGACGCTGATCATCACCTCTTTGTCCGAGGATCACATGCGGCAACGCTCGGCGACCTTGACGCTGGCCTATGAAAACCGGCTGGCCGAACTGACGCTGGAACGTGACCTGCTGGCCGACCAACTGACCCACATGACCGGCAAGGTGCTGGTGGCGCAAGACCAGATGGTCGCGCAGCAAATGTCGGTCTTGCAACTGGATGCCGAGCGCAGCGAGTTGGACGCGCAGTATAACAGCCTTCAGTCCCGATTGGCCGAAATCACCGCCGAGCGCGATCAGGCCGCCGCTGCCAGCCAACGACGCGCCCGCGAGTTGGCCGCCGCGCAATCCCTGATGGTCGAGCGATTGGGCGGGCAGGACGATGTGGAAACCACGATCTCGGTCATGACCCAAGCGCTGGCCGACGCGGTAGAGGCCCGCGACACCATTCAGGCCGACCTTGACCGCCTGACCGAGGAAATCGCCGCCAACGAATTGCAGCAGGAACTTGCCGCGCAACGGCAGGACCGGCTGCTAAGCCAGCTGGAAGGGGCCATCCAGATGTCGCTGGTGCCGCTTTCGGCCATGTTCGACGCCGCCGGTATGGATGTTGACGCGCTGCTGGCCAATGTGCGGCAGAACTATTCGGGCACCGGTGGTATCAGCGCCGAACTGGCCGAGTCCGACAACCCCCAGGATGCCCGCATGGCCGCCATATTCGAAGGGCTGGACAACCTGGCCATGCTCAACATAGCCGCCAGCGAAGTGCCGCTGGCCATGCCGGTTCGCACCGCTTTCAGGTTTTCCAGCGGCTTTGGCCCGCGTAACGGGCGCATGCACAAGGGCGTTGATCTGGCGGGCGCGCATGGCTCTCCGATATATTCCACCGCAGAAGGGGTGGTCAGTTTTGCCGGGCAACAACGTGGCTTTGGCAATATTGTAATTGTCGATCATCAACACGGCTTTCAAACCTATTATGCCCATATGAGCAGAATCGCGGTTACCCGCGGACAGGTGGTTGCACGCGGCGACCGTTTGGGCGATATGGGTAGCACAGGCCATTCGACCGGCAATCATCTTCACTATGAGATCCACAAGGATGGCATAGCAATCAACCCTATGACTTTTATAAAGGCAGGACGAAATGTTTACTAAAGGCAAAGACACCGCACAGGCGGCCAAACCCGCAGACCCGAAAGCACCGGCAGCACCGGCCAAACCCACCGCCCCCAGCGGCGCGGCACCGGTGAACAAACCCAAGCCCGCCCCGTCGGTGCTGTCCTCGGACCTGACCATCACCGGCAATCTGGTGACCACCGGCGACGTGCAAATCGAAGGCACGGTAGAGGGCGACATCCGCGCCCACCTGCTGACCGTGGGCGAAAGCGCCACCGTCAAGGGCGAATGCGTGGCCGATGATGTGATCGTGAATGGCCGGGTTGTCGGCTGCGTGCGCGGGCTAAAGGTACGTCTTACCGCCTCGGCGCGGGTCGAGGGCGACATTATTCACAAAACCATCGCCATCGAAAGCGGCGCGCATTTCGAAGGCTCGGTCAAACGTCAGGACGACCCGCTGACCAAAACCAAATCCTGATAAATCGGGACTTTCCGGTCGGGCCACCCCAATGCGGGTGGCCCTTTTGGTTTATTCGTCAAAATCCAGCGCAATGCGATACAGGTGCCATGTCGCGTGCCCCAGGACCGGCAGCACAACAAACAGCCCCAGAAAGAATGTGGCCACCCCCAACAGCAGCAATACGCCCACAATCGCCCCCCAGCTTAGCATCACCACCAGATTACCGGTAACCGTGCCAAAGGAATTGATCATCGCGGTGATGCAATCCATTTCGCGGTCCAGCAATAACGGCAGGCTGATTACCGTCAGGGAAAACAGGATAAACGACAGCACCGCCCCGACGGCCGTACCGATCGCCAGCATGGTCAACCCGTTGACGCTAAGCAGAATATCGAACGAAGTCATCACGTTGGTCATCGGCTGCATCCCCATGAACAGCGCAAAAACCAGATGGGCAATAAATACCCAGAACATAAAAATCAGGATAATCACCATGGCCATTGACGGGAATTGCCGGTTCTTTTGTTGCAGAACCACCCCGAAAATGCGCGGCATATCCAGGGGCTCTCCGGCTTCCAACCGGCGGCTGACCTCGTAAAGGCCGACCGCGGCAAAGGGTGCCAACAAAGGAAAGCCCAGCGCCACGGGAATAATCCAGTAGGATTGATCCATAACCGCCAGATTGGCGTAAATCAAAAACCCGCCAACCACATAAAACGCCGAAAACACCAGCCCGTAAACCGGTGCGCGCAAAAAATCCTGCCAGCCGCGTTTAAGCGCGGTCGCCAGGTCGGAAAAAGCCAAAATCTGGATTTCGGCAGGGGCCGAAGCCTCTGGATTGGTTGCAACTGTCATTTTTTCTCCCCTTTTTTTAGGGGAGAGTACGGCAAATTTGATCTATGTCAATGACAGGCTGTTCTTGATGATTCGGCCACGCGGTCAGTCGCCCGGATTTGCCTCGGCGCGGCTTTTGCCCGACAGGTCAAGGGCCAGTGTTGCGGCCATGAATTTATCAAGATCCCCGTCCAGCACCCCTTGGGTATCCGAGGTTTCCACATTGGTGCGCAAATCCTTAACCATCTGATAAGGCTGCAAAACATAAGAGCGAATCTGGTTGCCCCAGCCCGCATCACCCTTGGCGTCATGGGCTTCCTGAATGCCTTCGGTGCGTTTACGCATTTCAATTTCGTACAGGCGCGATTTTAGCGCGGCCATACAGGTTGCGCGGTTCTGGTGTTGCGACTTGGCACTGGCAGTAACCACGATTCCGGTGGGAATGTGGGTCATACGCACCGCAGAATCGGTTTTATTGACGTGCTGCCCGCCCGCGCCCGATGACCGATAGGTATCGACGCGCAGGTCCGAGGGGTTGATTTCAATGTCGATATTGTCATCCACCACCGGATACACCCAGACCGAGCTGAACGAGGTGTGCCGCTTGGCAGCGCTGTCAAACGGAGAGATCCGCACCAACCGGTGCACGCCGCTTTCGGATTTCAGCCAGCCATAGGCGTTCAGCCCCTTGATCTGATAGGTCGCCGATTTGATTCCGGCCTCGTCCCCCGAGGATTCGGACTGTAATTCCACCTGATAGCCGTGCTGCTCGGCCCAGCGCACATACATGCGCGCCAGCATAGAGGCCCAGTCGCAGCTTTCGGTGCCCCCCGCGCCGGCCTTGACCTCAAGAAAGGTATCGTTGGCGTCGGCCTCGCCGTTCAGCAGGGCCTCCAGCTCTTTCTTGGCGGCAAGGGTAACCAGCTTGGCAATGGTGCGTTCGGAATCCTCGATCACCTCCTGATCCCCCTCCATCTCGCCCAGTTCGATCATGTCGATACTGTCCTGCAATTCCGAGGATATCGATTTATAGGTATCCATCGCATCCACCAGTTGCTGGCGTTCGCGCATCAGTTTTTGCGCGCGTGACGGGTCGTTCCACAGGTCCGGATCTTCGGACAGGGCGTTGAATTCCTCCAACCGGTGCGGCGCGGTTTCGATATCCATGCGCTGCGCCAGCAGTTCCAGAGATTTACGAATTTCGGCTACCTGATTTTCGGTTTCGGCGCGCATGGGAATCCTTTGATGTTCTGTTTGCCCTTGTATCTAGGGCGTAGCCCCATAAACCGCAAGCCACCAGTTTGGCAGGTTTTTGTTCTGACCAGGCGCAAGGGCGCAGGAATAGTGGTTCTATTTCAAGCCGTTGCAACGCAGTCAGGGCGAAAATCCGTCAAACTGGTGGCTTGCGGTTTATGGGGCTACGCCCTAGCGGACTTGGCGGGTTAACGCAATCCACCTGCGGAGAGGCTGCCAAAGGTGGGCCGGACCGGAATCACCACCTGTTCGCCGTTGACATTAACGGTTTCGCCGGTGTCGGCCTCGCCCTGATTGAAGAACAGCAAATCGCGCCCCATGGCAAAGCCGCCATCGACAAAGTTGCCATAGGCCCCATAGGCCGGTTCCTCGCCCGCGCGGAACAACTCGGTCACCACGTTATCACCGGTTGCATCATCGGGCAGACGCACGCCGGTATAACGGTCGATCTTGACAAATACGGTGCCGCCGGGTTGCGGGTATTCGTAAGAACCGTGCGTGTCGGCAATGGCCTTCATCAACTCGACAAATACCGGCCCGCACAACGAGCCACCATAGGCCCCGCGCCCCATCGGGGTTGGCGTGTCATAGCCGATATAGCATCCGGCGGTGATCCGCGGGGTAAAGCCGATAAACCAGGCGTCCTTGGCCTGGTTCGTGGTGCCGGTCTTGCCCGAGATCGGCAGGCCCAGCCGCCCGACCGTTGACGCCGCCGTACCGCGCGCAACCACGCCGCGCAGCATAGAGGAAAGCTGATAAGCGGTGACCGGATCCATGATTTGCGGGGCGTAATTGCGGATCCACGGTTCTTTGTCGGTCACCAGATCAGGCCCCGAGCATTCGTCGCATTCGCGCGGATCGTGCCGGAAAATCGTGTGGCCATAGCGGTCTTGCACGCGGTCTACCAGCGTCGGTTCCACCCGCTTGCCGCCATTGGCGAACATCGAATAGGCAGCCACCATCTTGTAAAGCGTCGTTTCACCGGCCCCCAGCGCATAGGCCAGATGCTGGGGCATGTTTTCGTAGACCCCGAACCGTTCCGCATAGGCGGCGACGATATCCATGCCCACATCCTGCGCAATCCGCACCGTCATCAGGTTGCGCGAATGCACCAGACCGGTGCGCATTGGCGCAGGGCCATAGAATTTGTGGCTGGAGTTCTGCGGTCGCCAGATTCCGTCACCGGTATTGACCTCGATCGGAGCGTCCACCACGATGCTTGCAGGCGTATAGCCATTATCGAGCGCCGCCGCATAAACAAACGGTTTGAACGCCGAGCCGGGTTGGCGGCGTGCCTGCGTGGCGCGATTAAAGCTGCTGGTCTGGAAAGAGAACCCGCCCTGCATGGCCAGCACCCGCCCGGTTTGCGGGTCCATCGCCATAAAGGCACCTTCGACCGCCGGAATCTGGCGCAGCGACCAATGGTCAAAGGCCTCTCCGTCGTTGATCGCCTTGACAAACACCACATCGCCCAGCGCCCAGATATCCGACGCGACGCGCGGCCGCGAACCGGTGGTGCCGTCGTCATGCAGCGGGCGCGCCCAACTGGCCTCGGAAACGGTCAGATAGTGGCCGTCCTCGTCATCCTCGACGTCCTCGATCCCGACGCGCACCGAGCTTTCGCCAACCTTGAGCACCACCGCCAGATGCCAGTCGGGAATGTCGCGCGGCAAACGCTGGCTGCGCAGGGCCTCGCGCCAGTCGCCCTCCAATGCTTCGGGGGGCAAGGTGGCCATGGGGCCGTAATAGACCTCCAGATTGCGGTCATATTCTTCCAGCCGGTCGCGCAACGCCTGCGCGGCCACAGCCTGCAAATCGGGCTTTACGGTTGCACGGATCGCCAGACCGCCCCCGAACAATTCGTCACGTCCCAGACGTTCGGTCAATTGCCGGCGTATTTCATCGGTAAAATAGTCGCGCGGCGGCACCAGATCGCGCATCGACGGAAAATCGCCTGCCTGCACGGTTTCCATCGGGTCGGCCAGCGCCTCGTTCATTTCGGCCTCGGTGATATAACCGTTCTGGAACATCTCGCGCAGCACATAGGCGCGGCGTTCCAGCGCCCGTTCGCGGTCGCGCACCGGATGGTAATCGTTGGGGTCTTTCAGGTGGATGGCCAGAAACGCCGCCTGCGCGATGGTCAGTTCTTCCAGTGTGCGGCCAAAATAGTTGGCCGCTGCCGCCGTCACCCCGTAAGAGTTCACGCCCAGAAACACGTCATTCATATAA
>JALXER010000377.1 GCA_027069385.1 Paracoccaceae bacterium | reverse complement strand
TTGCGGGGGAGGGGGCGATCGGCGTTGTACTGGCGGTGGTCTGGGTGGGGATTGCGCGGGCCGACTGGGGCTGGATGGCGGGGCTGGCCGTGGTCGGCGCGCTGGGGCATTTCACCTTGATCAAGGCCTATGCGCTGGCGCAGGCCTCTACCATCCAGCCGTTTGCCTATTTCCAACTGGTGTTCGCCTCGATCATCGGGGTGGTGGTGTTTCACGAAACCATGCAGGTGCCGGTAATCCTTGGCGCGGCGATCGTGGTCGGCGCGGGGATTTTCACCTTGTGGCGGGAAAAGCAGGCCGCGCGCAAGATTTCGCTTTCGCCCGATTCAAAACTGTGATTGCCTGAGGGAAATTCCAAATCGAAAACGGAGTCGAAAATGCAAACCGGTGGGCAAATTCTGGCGGCATGTCTGGCCGCGCAAGGGGTGAAAACCGTCTTTGGGGTGCCCGGTGAAAGCTATCTGGCGGTGCTGGATGCGATGAAAGACCACCCCGAAATCCGCCTGATTGGCAACCGCAACGAGGGCGGCGCGGCGTTTATGGCCTGTGCGCATGGCCAGTTGACCGGCCAGCCCGGCATTTGCATGGTGACGCGCGGTCCGGGTGCGACCAATGCCAGCATCGGGGTGCATTCGGCCATGCAGGGCAGCAACCCGATGATTCTGTTTATCGGGCAGGTCGGCACCGAAATGCGCGGCCGCGAAGCCTTTCAGGAGGTGGACTATCGCGCCTTTTTCGGCCCGATTGCCAAATGGGTGACCGAGATCGACGACGCCGCGCGCATTCCCGAAATCATCGCGCGTGCCTTTAGCGTGGCCTGCTCGGGCCGCCCCGGCCCCGTGGTGATTGCGCTGCCTGAAAATATGTTGCGCGCACAGGCCGACGCACCTGCCACCCCCAAGGTTCGCCCTGTCGAGGCCGCCCCGACCCCCGATGCGATCTACGACCTGCAAAAGGCCCTGAGCCGCGCCGAACGCCCGCTGGTCCTGATCGGCGGCGGCGGTTGGAACGATCAGGGCCGCGCCGACCTGCAACGCTTTGTCGAGGCCAACGCCCTGCCGGTCTCCAGCGCCTTTCGCTTTCAGGATCTGCTCGACAACCACTCATCCAGCTATATCGGCGATGCGGGCCTTGGCAAAACCCCGGCCTTGCGCGCTGCCATCGATCAGGCCGACCTGATCCTTGCGCTGAACATCCGCTTTGGCGAAAACACCACCGACGGGTATGAAGCATTCAAAGTGCCGCGCATGGGCAAGGTGTTGGTGCATGCGCATGGCTCGGATCTGGAACTGGGCAAAGTTTATCAGGCCGATGTGCCGATCCACGCCGGCCCGAATGCGCTTTGCGCGGTGCTGGCCCAGCTTGACCTGCGCGGCGGTTGGGGCGACTGGGCCGCGACGCAGCGGGCCGCCTATCTGGACAGCATGACCCTGCCGCGCCGCGATGCCGGCGTCGATATGGCTGCGGTCATCGAACATCTGCAAACCACCCTGCCCGACAATGCCATTCTGACCAACGGCGCGGGCAATTTCGCCATCTGGCACAACAAGTTCTTTCGTTATGGCGCAAAGGCCCGGCTGCTGGCTCCGCAATCGGGGGCCATGGGCTATGGCCTGCCCGCCGCGATTGCCGCCAAGGCGCAATGCCCCGACCGGCTGGTGGTGTGCATCGCGGGTGACGGTGATTTCCAGATGAACATGCAGGAACTGGGCACCGCCATGCAGGCCGGAGCGCAACCGGTAGTGATCGTGGTTAATAACGGCACCTATGGCACCATCCGCATGCATCAGGAACGCGCCTATCCCGGCCGCACCAGCTTTACCGATATCCAGAACCCCGATTTTGTCGCCATCGCACGCGCCTACGGGTTTCACGCTGAACAGGTGACCGATACCGCTGGCTTTTCCGATGCCTTTGGCCGCGCGGCGCGCTCCTCCACCGGCGGGCTGCTGGAACTGGTCGTGGACCCGGAGTTCATCACCCCCAAAACCACCCTTAGCCAGATCAGAGGTTAACATGCCCGAATTCAACCGCATCCTGATTACCGGCGCGGCGGGCAGCCTTGGTAGCCACCTGCGCCACGGCCTGAAACACCTGACCACCCATATGCGGCTCGTTGACCGGGTGGATATGGGCGACGCGGCCAAGGGTGAAGAACTGGTTCAGGCCGACCTTTCCGACAAAGCCACCGCGATAGAGCTAACGCGCGATGTCGATGTGATCGTGCATTTTGCCGGTGTCCCGCGAGAACAAAGCTTTGACGAAATCATGACCGACACCATTCCGGCCGCCTATCACATGTACGAAGGCGCACGCCTGCACGGGGCCAAACGGGTGATCTATGCCTCGTCCATCCACGCGGTCGGCATGGCGCCGGTCGAAAGCATCCCCGACACTGACGGGCGACACCGCCCCGATACGTTTTACGGCATGACCAAGTGTTTTATCGAGGATCTGGGCAGTCTGTACTGGGATAAATGGGGGGTGGAATCGGTCAATCTGCGGATTTGCTCGTGCTTTCCCGAACCGGCCGACCGGCGGATGCTCTGGAGCTGGCTCAGCTTTGACGACATGGTGCGCCTGACCAGCGCGGCCATGCTCGCCCCGCGCGCCGGTTTCTCGGTGATCTATGGCACCTCGGACAATGCCCGCGCCTGTGTCAGCAACGCCAAGGCCGGCCATATCGGCTATCGCCCGCAAGACAGCGCCGATGCCCATGCCGCCGAAATCCTTGCCCAAACCGAGCGCGAAGACCCCAACGCCCGCGTGGCATCGGTGGTTGGCGGCTGGTTCAGCAATTACCCGCACCCCGACGATGAAAGCTGACGTTGTCATCTGCGGCGGCGCGGTGATCGGCAGCGCCATCGCCTGGAACCTCGCGCGGATGGCTCCGGACCTGCGCGTAACGGTGGTAGAGCGCGATGCATCGTTTCAATCCAGCTCCACCGCCCTTTCGGCCAGTGGCATCCGTCAGCAATTTTCGGACCCCCTGAACGTGGCCATCAGCCGGTTCGGGGTCGAGTTTATCCGCGCGGCCAGCCACAAGCGCCCCCCTCCCCCGCGTGCGGGGGAGGGTTGGGGAGGGGGCATCGACCTTGCCGCCTGGGGGCTGGATCTGCATTTGCGCGAACAAGGT
>JALXER010000376.1 GCA_027069385.1 Paracoccaceae bacterium | reverse complement strand
CCGGTTGCAATAAAAATGACTTTGGGCAAACAGATTTAACAATTGGTTAGCCAGAAGCAGATTAAATGAAGAAAATTAGCAAGCCTGTGGGAATCAGAAATGGCGGATGAGCAAGAGGCCGAACCAGCCGAAGAAAAGAAAAAAGGCGGTAAAAAAGGCCTTATTATCGGTGTGTTAGGGGCGATTGTCCTTGGTGGAGGCGCGTATTACGCCACCAGTACCGGCCTGATTCTGGGGGATAGTACCGATTCGCCGGATCACGAGGTCGCCACGCATGAACCGCTGCCCGACATTGTTTTCATCCCCATCGACCCGATGGTGATTTCGCTGGGTGGCGAGGCAACGTCGAAATACCTGCGCTTTACCGCGCAACTGGATGTCGAACCGGCCCACGAGGCCGAGATCAAGCTGGTCATGCCGCGTATTCAGGATGTGCTGAACACCTATTTGCGCGCCGTTTCCGAGGAAGAACTGGGCCGCCCGTCGGCGCTGGAACGTCTGCGGGCGCAAATGCTGCGCCGCGTGCAGGTGGTGACCGGACCGGGGCAGGTGAAAGACCTGCTGATAACCGAATTTGTATTGGGATAAGGAGAAACCTTCATGACCATGATTGCCGATGGATTACTGATTGCCGGTGCGCTGGCGGCGGCGCTGTATTGCGCCATTCTGGCGCGCCGCCTAAAGGGGCTAAGCCGGCTCGACAGCGGGCTTGGCGGGGCGATTTCGGCGCTATCCGCGCAGGTTGACGAAATGCAGATTTCGCTCAAGGCGGCCAGCAAGGCGTCGGGGGCCAGCATGAAGGATCTGGTGGAAATCACCGGACGGGCCGAAATCGCGGCGGGGCGGCTGGAATTGCTGCTTTCTGCGCTGCACGAACGCGGCGAACCGGCCAAACCGGTGCATCGCAAGGCCCCGCAACCGGCCAAGGCCGAGGTCGAAGCATTGGAAGAACCGCTGCTGAACGCGGTCGAACAAACCGACGACCCTTCCTCGCGGGTTGACCTGATCAACGCGCTGCAACAAGTTATGACGGCGGTGAAAAAATGACCTCGATCTCTGCTGAAAAGCTCAATCGCCCCGGAACCATCAGCATCATTGTCATGTGTTTTCTGGCTTCGGGCGCTATCCGGCTGGCCGAGGTCGGCACTGCGGTGGCACAGGAAATGGGCGGATCGCATGAATTTCTGGGGGCGCGGGATACCACGCCACAAGCCTGCGAGCCGGAGGCGGAACCGTCGGTTCTGCTGGCCGCGCTTCAGACCCGCGAATCGCAACTGGCCGAGCGCGAATCCTATATCGACCGCCGCCAGCAGGTGCTGGAAGTGGCCGAAACCCGCATCAAAGAGCAAATGCAGGCGCTGGAAGACGCGCAGGCCCAGCTTTCGGCGACACTGACCCTTGCCGATGACGCGGCGGAAAACGACATTTCCCACCTGACCGAAATGTACGAACGCATGAAACCGGCCGAAGCGGCGGGGATATTCGAAACCATGGATATCGGCTTTGCCGCCGGATTTTTCGCGCGCATGCGCCCTGAATCCTCGGCCGCGATCATGGCGCAGCTTCCGGCGGACCTGGCTTATTCGGTTAGCGTGATTATGGCGGGGCGAAATGCCAATGCACCGCGCGAATAGTTGCGATTGTTGAGGGTTTTTTAACCAGCCCGCTGCCATAGTAAACGCACACAAGTATAGGAGCAGGAACATGATCGGGCTTTTCGGGATCGGCTTTATCTTCGCCATGGTATTTGGTGGTTACATTCTTGCCGGTGGCAAAATGGCCATTATCCTTCATTCCATGCCGTTCGAACTGATGACCATTCTGGGCGCCGCGGTGGGCGCCTTTATGATTGCCAACGATTTTTCAGCGATCAAACACACGCTGAAAGACATGGGAAAGGTGGTTAAAGGCGCAACCTGGAAGGCCAAGGATTATCAGGATTTGCTGTGCCTGCTCTTTGCGCTGATCCGCATTGCGCGGGACAATCCGGTTGAACTGGAAAGCCACATCGAAGAGCCGGATTCCTCCAGCGTGTTTGGCAACTACCCAAAAATCCAGAAAGACAAAACTGCGGTCGGGCTGATTTGTGACACGTTGCGCTCGGCCTCGATGAATTATGACGACCCGCATCAGGTCGAAGAGGTGCTGGAAAAACGCATGGAAGAACACTATACCCACGCGCAGCATTCGGCGCATGCCTTGCAGGTGATGGCCGACGGGTTGCCCGCGCTGGGCATTGTGGCGGCGGTGTTGGGGATCATCAAAACCATGGCCTCTATCGATAAGCCGCCCGAAGTGCTGGGCGAGATGATCGGCGGCGCGCTGGTTGGTACGTTTCTGGGGGTTTTTATCGCCTATGGTCTGGTCGGCCCCTTTGCCGCCAAGGTCGAAGCCGTCACCGAAGAGGACCAGCATTTTTACAATCTGATCCGCGAGGTGCTGGTGGCCAACCTTTATAACCACGCGCCCAATATCTGTGTCGAGGTCGGCCGCCAGAACACCCCCGGCACCAAACGCCCGTCTTTCAACGACCTTGAGGCGGCTCTGAAAGAGGTGAAATCCGCCGCATGATCCGCCTTGGCCTTTTCCTTGCCCTGCTGGTTGCCGGCCCGCTGGCCGCGCAGCAAAGGGTGACGGTGCAATCGGGCGAGCATGACGGGTTTTCGCGGCTGGCCCTGCGCCTTGATCCGGCACTGGATTGGGAAATGACGCAGCAACCCGGGCTGGTCACGCTGTATTTCCCCGATCAGCAATTCGATTTTGTCACTACGGGCATTTTTGACCGTATCCCCGATCACCGGCTTGTGGCCGCATCGGGTGGGCGTGATGACGCGGGCTCGCGGTTGGAGTTGACGCTGGCTTGCGATTGTCCGGTCAGCAGCTTTGCCTTCAAGGGGGCCTATATTGTCATCGATATTGCCGATGGCCCGCCATTGCCCCGCGACCAGCTGCAAACCGATGCAACGCCTTTGCCCGCCGATCGCTGGACCCCCGCCGCCCTGACCCTGGCTTCTGGCGATGACCGCAGCCCCGATCCTTTCCTTCAGTGGCAACCCGATCCTGGCCCACAACCTCACCCTGCTCATCTTCCAGGCCCTTTGTGGCTGGACGGCCTGGTTTGCCACCAGCAGGATCACCGGTTCCC
>JALXER010000375.1 GCA_027069385.1 Paracoccaceae bacterium | reverse complement strand
CGTGCCCAGCCCGGGCGTGGAGTTGAGGATCGGAGACAATGGCGAGGTGTATTACCGCTCGCCCGGTACGTTTGTCGAATACTATAAAAACGAGGCAAGCACCAAAGATACCAAAGACCCCGAAGGTTGGGTTGCCACCGGTGATGCGGGCTTTATCGAGCAAAGCTCGGGGCATCTGCGCATTATCGACCGTGCCAAGGATGTTGGCAAAATGGCCGATGGCAGCATGTTCGCGCCGAAATTCGTTGAAAACAAGCTGAAGTTCTATCCCGATATTCTGGAAGCGGTGGTATTTGGCGACGGGCGCGATACCTGCACGGCGTTTATCAATATCGACCTTGGCGCGGTGGGCAACTGGGCCGAGCGCAACAACGTGGCCTATGCGTCCTATCAGGAACTGGCGGGCCATCAAAAGGTCTATGACACCATTCAGGAGCATATCGAAACGGTCAACAAATCGGTGGCCGAGGATCCGATGCTGTCGGGCTGCCAGATCAGCCGCTTTCTGGTGCTCCACAAAGAACTGGACCCGGATGACGGCGAAATGACCCGCACCCGCAAGGTGCGCCGCAAGATCGTCGCCGAGAAATTCGATGACCTGATTACCGCGCTCTATGACGGGTCCACCCGTATCAGCACCGAAACCGAAGTCACCTATGAAGACGGCCGCAAAGGCAGCATCAAGGCGACGCTGGAATTGCGCGACGTGGCCATGGTGCCGGTTAAGAAAGAGGTGGCAGCATGAGCGCGACAATACCCCCATTGCCCGGTGGCTACACCGGACAGCGCCTGCCTGCCCCCCGGCAGGCGCTTTTGCACCGTCGCAATCCGGTGCAAGGTTTGTTTGTGCGGGCAAGGGCTGCGCGCGGGGCAACACCGGAACAAAAAGCGCCTACCCAGGCAGGCGCTGCCCTATTCACCAGACCGGAGATGGCAGCATGAGCGCGGCAGAATCCTATGTAACCCCCGACGGGCGCACCATTGGCGGCACCGTTCTGGAAATGAAAAACATCACCCTGCGCTTTGGCGGCGTGGTGGCGATCAAGGATATCTCGTTTGATATCCGCGAGGGCGAAATCCGCGCGATTATCGGCCCGAACGGCGCGGGCAAGTCCTCTATGCTGAACGTGATGAACGGTTTCTATCACCCGCAAGAGGGCGAGGTCTGGTTCCACGGGCAGAAACGCAAACCGATGAAACCCTACCAGATTGCCAAACAGGGCATCGCGCGGACCTTTCAGAATATTGCGCTGTTCAAAGGGATGAGCACCCTTGACAACATCATGACCGGCCGGTTCAACCACATGAAAACCAACATGTTTTTGCAAATGATCTGGAAAGGCCCCGCCGAGCGCGAAGAGGCCGAGAACCGCGAGATCGTCGAGCATGTGATCGATTTTCTGGAAATTCAGGCCATTCGCAAAACACCGGTGGGCGCGCTGCCTTACGGCCTGCAAAAGCGTGTCGAACTGGGCCGCGCGCTGGCCGCACAGCCCAAACTGCTGTTGCTCGATGAGCCGATGGCGGGGATGAATGTCGAGGAAAAAGAGGACATGTCGCGCTTTATTCTGGACGTGAACGATGAATTCGGCACCACGATTGCCCTGATCGAACACGATATGGGCGTGGTGATGGACATTTCCGACCGCGTGGTGGTGATGGATTACGGCGCAAAAATCGGCGACGGCACACCCGACGAAGTTATTAACAATCAAGCCGTGATCGACGCCTATCTGGGGGTGGAACATGAGTAAAACTATTTCGCTGGCGCTGGTTCTGTTTGTTTTCGTATCAGGAGGCGCACTAGCTCAGGCTGCACAAATCAATACCGTAAGATTCTTTGATCTGGTTGGCGGATGCACCCAACCTGCGTTGTCGCAGCAGCCGTTCGGAAAGTACATCGATGAAATGGTGTCGATCCGTTCCGAATTTAGCGACAATGAACTAACGGTGGAGACGCGCTGGAACCCTGGGCCATTGGGCGACGATCCGATCACGATGGAAGTCCGTTACCGGAACAACCTCGATGGAATTTTCACGGATTGCGATATATTTGTTCCGAACGATTTTGCCGGTTCCGAACAACTGTGGCCGAGAATTCTCGAGAACTTCGAGGTCCAGTCCAACAGCGATAGATTCATCGCAGGGCATAGATCGGACAACAACATTTTTTTGAGTCTTTGTCTGGATGCCGACCCTGCCGACGCGTCGAATTCACTAGTGCTTCTTAGCCGCCCTCACCATCCGGAAAGTGCAACCGAACCGGGTTTCCAGATTCAGGTGGCGACGTATTCGGATCTGTTCTTCAATCCCTGTGAAAAGGAAAGCTAGATGTCTGATACAGTTCTATACGGGATCGAGGCGGCCCTTAACGGGTTGATGACCGGCGTCATGTATTCGCTGGTTGCGCTGGGCTTTGTGCTGATCTTCAAGGCAAGCGGCGTGTTCAACTATGCGCAAGGGGTGATGGCGCTGTTCAGCGCGCTAACGCTTGTGGGCATTCAGGAAGGGCAGGTGCCGTTTGCGCATCTGATCAACGCGATTTTCGGGACAAACGTGCAGAATTTCGGCTGGGAGGTGCCGGCCCTGCTGGCCATCATCCTGACCATCGGGGTGATGATCCTGTTTGCGTGGCTGGTAGAGCGGTTCTTGCTGAAACACCTGATCAATCAGGAACCGGTGATTCTGTTCATGGCAACGATCGGGCTGGCCTATTTCATGGAAGGGTTCGGCGATCTGATGTGGGGCTCCGACATCAAGACCATCGATATGTCCATGCCAATGCTTGGCCTGCCCGAGGGGCTGCCGCAGGGCGGGTCTTTCATGATCGAGGATGCGACCGCAAGCTGGGGGGGTGACGGGTTTTACGGCTTTTTCATCGACCGGCTGGATATCACTGCGGCGATTATCGCAATCATTCTGGTCATAACGCTGACGGTTTTCAGCCAGTATTCCAAGACCGGGCGGGCGCTGCGGGCGGTGGCCGATGACCATCAGGCCGCGCTGTCGGTGGGCATCAGCCTGCGCACCATCTGGGTGATCGTCTGGTCGCTGGCCGGTGTGGTCGCGCTGGTTGCCGGCGTTATGTGGGGGGCCAAATCGGGCGTGCAGTTCTCGCTGTCGCTGATCACCCTCAAGGCGCTGCCGGTGCTGATGCTGGGCGGGTTTACCTCTATTCCCGGCGCGATCATCGGCGGGGTGATCATCGGCGTGGGCGAAAAAGTGTTCGAATATATCGTTAGCGCAAGCTGGTTTGGCGATGCGATGGGCTTTACCATGAATGCGACGGAAAACTGGTTTGCCTATGTGCTGGCGCTGATCTTTCTGGTGTTCCGCCCGCAAGGCCTGTTTGGCGACAAGATTATCGAGAGGGTGTAAAGATGTTTTACCGCGAAGCAGGGGATTTCAAGAAAACCTATGCCGAGGATAACCAGACCTTTCCGCTTCGGGTGGATCGCTGGGCCTATTATCTGGTGCTGGTGATTGCCTTCGGGGCCGTGCCGTTCTTTATCAACAACTGGTGGGCCAATGCGGCGATTATTCCGTTTCTGGTCTGGGCGATTGCCTCGCTGGGGCTGAATATTCTGGGGGGCTATTGCGGGCAGATCAGCCTTGGTTCCGGCGGGTTTATGGCGGTGGGGGCCTATTCGGCCTATAAGCTGATGACCAGCTTTCCCGATCTGAACATGTTCATTGTCGTGCTGATTTCGGGCGCGATTACCGCGCTGGTGGGTATGCTGTTCGGCTTGCCGAGCCTGCGGATCAAGGGGTTCTATCTGGCGGTGGCCACGCTGGCCGCGCAATTCTTTCTGGTCTGGATGTTTAACAAGTTCAGCTGGTTCTACAACAACTCTGCCTCGGGGCAGATCCATGCGCCGACGCGCTCGGTCTTTGGCTACGAGGTTACCGGAGCCACGGCAACCGCACCGGCCAAATACCTGTTCTGTCTGGTGCTGGTGGTGTTGTTTGCATGGATCGCGCGCAACCTGACACGCGGGCGCATCGGGCGCAGCTGGATGGCGATCCGCGATATGGATATTGCCGCCGAGATCATCGGCGTGAACCCGCTAAAAACAAAACTGACCGCTTTTGGCGTGTCGTCGTTCTATATCGGGGTGGCGGGCGCGCTGTTCTTTACCGTCTATCTGGGGGATGTCGAGGTCGGCGAAGCCTTCGGTATCCAGAAATCGTTTCTACTTATCTTTATGGTGATTATCGGCGGTCTCGGCTCTATCCTTGGCAGCTTTATCGGTGCCGGGTTTCTGGTGTTAATGCCGTTATTGCTGAAATACATTATGGCCGAGAAACTGGGCTTTCCCACCGATATTGCCGCGCATCTGGAATTTGTCATCATCGGCTTCCTGATTATGCTAACACTGGTGCTGGAGCCACACGGAATCGCCCAGCTTTGGCGGGTGGCCAAGCAGAAACTACGCCTATGGCCTTTCCCGCATTAGGGGCGGCCACTTCACGCTACCGGAAAACCGGGGCACAAACAGATGTCAAAACCTAAAGGGAGGAAAGACATGAAACTAACCAAACTGGCAGCCTATGCTGTCGCGGGCGCGATGCTCGCAAGCCCGGTCATGGCCGAGCTGGTATTCCCCAGCCTCAGCTATCGCACCGGTCCTTACGCCGCCAACGGTACCCCCGTTGCCGACGGCTTTGCCGACTATTTCACCTTGCTGAACGAACGCGATGGCGGGATCGGCGGCGAAATGACCCGGGTGATCGAATGCGAAACCGGCTATTCGACCGAAAAAGGTGTGGAATGCTATGAATCCACCAAAGGCGAAGGCGCGCTGGTTTATATGCCGCTTTCCACCGGTATCACCTATCAGTTGATCCCGAAAGTAACCGCGGATGATATCCCGTTGCTGACCACCGGTTACGGGCGTACATCCGCCGCCAATGGCGACATTTTCAGCCATATCTTCAACTTTCCGGCCAACTACTGGAACGGGGCTTCGGCGGCGATCAACTATATCCTGTCGCAGGAAGGCGGCGATATCAGCGGTAAAACCGTTGCGCTGGTCTATCACAACTCTGCCTATGGCAAGGAACCGATCCGCACGCTGGAAGCACTGGCCGAAAACCACGGCTTTAACCTGACCCTGCTGCCCGTTGACCATCCCGGTCAGGAGCAAAAATCGCAATGGCTGCAAATCCGTCGCGAGCGTCCTGATTATGTCATCATGTATGGCTGGGGCGTTATGAATCAGGTTGCCATTCAGGAAGCCGCGAATATCCGGTTCCCGATGGACCATTTCATCGGTATCTGGTGGTCCGGTTCCGAAAACGACGTGGCTGCTGCCGGTATGGCTGCTGACGGCTATCTGGCGCTGACCTTCCACAATGTGGGCACCGATTTCCCGGTATTCGACGATATACAACAATATGTTGTCGATGCGGGTCTTGCTGCGGGCGATGGCTCCAACGTGGGTACGGTGCTGTATAACCGTGGCATGTATGGCGCAATGCTGGCTGCCGAAGCGGTGAAAGTGGCACAGGCCATGCACGGCGTTGCCGACATTACCCCTGCCATGATGCGCGACGGGTTGGAAAACCTGGTGATCAATGATGAAAACATGGCCGCGATCGGATTTGAGGGCTTTGGCCCCAACTTCGAGGTTTCCTGCGCCAACCACGGTGGCCCCGGCCTTGTGGCGGTTCAGCAGTGGAACGCGGGTGACCAGAAATGGGAACTGGTTTCGGATTTCGCCGAAACCGACATGAGCGTGATCCAGCCACTGATCGACGAAGATTCGGCTGCCTATGCGGCTGAAAACGGCATCGAGCCGGGTCGTTGTAACTAACCTCTTCTTCCCTCCGGCCTTTTGGTCGGGGGGAACCCCATTCTCAAGGAAGCGCCCATGCTGGACGATGTTCAAACCCGCGAAACCCTGCTGGAAGTCACCAACATAGAGGTGATCTATAATCACGTTATTCTGGTGCTGAAAGGGGTCAGCCTGTCGGTGCCCAAGGGCGGAATCACCGCCTTGCTGGGCGGCAACGGTGCGGGCAAAACCACCACGCTAAAGGCGATTTCCAATCTGCTGCGTGCCGAGCGCGGCGAGGTAACCAAAGGGACCATCACCTATCGCGGCAACCCGATTGCCGAACTGGATCCGGCGACGCTGGTCAAGACCGGCGTTATTCAGGTGATGGAAGGCCGCCATGTTTTCGAACACCTGACCGTCGAGGAAAACCTGATGACCGGCGCCTATACCCGTCGGGATGGTGGCGCGGCGATCCGCAAAAGCATGGATCTGGTCTATGAATACTTCCCGCGCCTGCGCGAGCGGCGCAAAAGCCAGGCGGGCTATACCTCGGGCGGCGAGCAACAGATGGTTGCCATTGGCCGCGCCTTGATGAGCAACCCCGAAACCGTGCTGCTCGACGAACCGTCTATGGGGCTGGCACCGCAACTGGTCGAGGAAATCTTTACCATCGTCAAAGACCTGAACCAGCGCGAGGGCGTGTCGTTTCTGGTGGCCGAGCAGAATACCAACGTGGCGCTGCGCTATGCGGATTACGGCTATATTCTGGAATCGGGTCGTGTGGTGATGGACGGGCGCGCCGATGATCTGCGCGAAAACCCCGACGTGAAAGAGTTCTATCTCGGGGTTTCCGAAGAAGGGCGCAAGTCGTTTCGCGATGTGCGCTCTTACCGGCGGCGCAAACGCTGGCTGGCCTGATTTTATAGGGGCAATGACATGACCGACTATTTCGATACGCTGGAAACCCGTTCAGCCGATGAACGCGCCGCAGCGCAACAGGCGCAATTGCGGGCTATTACGGGGCAGGATGAACTGGCGGGCCTGCCGGTGCTGCGCAAATCCGATCTGGTTGCGCGCCAAAAGGCCGAGCCGCCATTGGGCGGGATCAGTGCCGCGCGGGTGACCCATTATTTCCAGTCGCCCGGTCCGATCTATGAACCGGGCCGGATGCAGGGGGACTGGTGGCGCTTGGGGCGGTTCTTGCATGCGGTCGGGGTTGGCGCGGCGGATATCGTGCAGAATTGCTTTGCCTATCACCTGACCCCCGCCGGTATGATGTTTGAGAGCGCAGCCCAAACCGTCGGGGCCAAGGTGCTGCCCGCCGGCACCGGCCAGACCGAATTGCAGGTACAGGCGGCGGCGCATCTGGGCTGCACCGCCTATGCCGGCACGCCCGATTATCTGAAAATTATCCTCGACAAGGCCGATGAAACCGGCCATCACCTGCAATTTACCCGCGCCGCGGTGGGCGGCGGGGCGCTGTTCCCGAGCTTGCGGGCCGAGTATGCCGATCGCGGTATCGCCTGCCTGCAATGCTATGCTACCGCCGACCTTGGCAACATCGCGTATGAATCGGCGGCGATGGAGGGCATGATTGTCGATGAAGGCGTGATCGTCGAGATCGTCACGCCGGGCACCGGCACCCCCGTGCCCGCGGGCGAGGTGGGCGAGGTGATCGTCACCAACCTGAACCCCGATTACCCGCTGGTGCGCTTTGCCACGGGTGATCTGTCGGCCATTCTGCCCGGCACCAGCCCGTGCGGCCGCACCAATATGCGCATCAAGGGCTGGATGGGGCGCGCCGACCAGACCACCAAGATCAAGGGCATGTTTGTGCGCCCCGAACAGGTCGCCGCGCTGGTCGATGCCCACCCCGAAATTGCCAAAGCAAGAATCATCGCCGACCGCGAGGCCGAGTCCGACACCATGCTGGTGCGGGTCGAATCCGCTGCGGCAGACGCCGGAAAAATTGCCCAAACGGTCCAAAATGCCCTCAAATTACGCGGTAAAGTAGAGATTTGCCCCTTGGGCACTCTCCCTAAAGACGGTATCGTGATCGAAGATCGGCGGAATTATGACTAGTTTCACGGCTGTGACAATTCTGTGATGTGACGTTTTCATTCGCTCCGCTAGGGTCAAGATGAAACCACAGGAGGCTGTTATGAAAACGCTAACCCGAATTTTTTCCGTTGTGATTGTCGCGATCTGGACAACCGCATTTTCCGCACAGGCCGAAAATCTGGCGCTGGTGCTCAGCTTTGAAAACTATGAAAGCATCGCCCATCCACAAGGCGCGCTGGCCAATCATGACGCGCTGATTGCGGCCTATCGGGCGCAGGGCTATGAAATCGTTGGCGGGCGTGACAAAAACCGTGAACAGTTCCAGAACCGCCTGCGGGTCTTTGCCGAGCGCCTGACCGGTGCCGACAAGGTGGTGATGCATATCAGCGGGCAGGTGGTCCACGCCGGAAACCAGACGTGGATATTGCCGGTTGATGCCAGTCCGGCCTCGCTGGTCGATGTGGCGTTTCAGGGGGTCTCGCTGGATTTTCTGATGCAGTTCGCCGCGCAGAACAGCGCGAATTCCGTGGTGTTTATCGGCACCACCAACCGCAGTTTCCGCGAGATCCCGGGCGTGTCGGGCGGGGTGGCTGCCGGCTCGGTTCCGCGGGGCGTGGTGCTGATTAGCGGCAACCATAATAACGTCACGCGCGCGGTGCTGGACGATTTCTTGTCGCCGGGCGAAACGGTTAGTGACGCCTTGCGCCAGAACCGGCAAAGCCTGGTAAGTGTCGGAACCATTCCGCGCAACCTGAGCCTAAGCGAGAACCCCTATCAGGCCGATATTGCCCGTGAAAACGCGCTGGGCCTTAGCCGTGCGCAGCGTCGCGATATCCAGTCGAACCTGAACACGCTGGGCTTTGGCACCGGCGGGGTTGACGGGGTGTTCGGCGCGCGAACCCGTCAGGCCATCCGCGACTGGCAAGCGGACGAGGGGCGTCGGGCGACCGGCTATCTGAATGCCGGACAGATCAACCTGCTTGATCGCCGCGCCCGCGAAAACCGCGCCAGTTTCGAGCAGCGGGACCGCGCATACTGGGCACAGACCGGGGCACGCGGCACGCGGCGCGGTTTGCAGGACTATCTTGAACGCTATCCCAACGGGCTGTTTGCCGATCGGGCGCGGCGTGAACTTGCGGCCCTTGAAGGGGGTTCCGAGCAAAACGAATGGAACCGCGCGGTGCGCGAACATACCTTTGACAGCTATCAGCGCTATCTGCGCCGCTTCCCCAACGGGGCGCACAGCGATACGGCGCGCGAAATCATGCGCCAGCTGGGCGGGATTGTCGATGACAGCGGCATGCATGACAGCGACGCCCCCGCGCGGCTGGTCGAAGCAAGGCTGAACCTGAATAACGGTGCGCGCATTCTGGTAGAGATGCGGCTTGCCAGCCTTGGCTATACCACCGGCCCGCGTGATGGGGTGCTGGATGCCCGGACCCGTGAGGGGATCCGTTTTTACCAGCGCGACCACAACATGCAGGTGACCGGCTTTCTGACCTCGGGGATGATTGCCAGCCTGTTGCTGAATGCAGACTAACGGTTAGAACCGCGAGAAAACCAGCGCCACCGCGCCCGATAATATGATCAACCCCATGGTCACGTTAAAGGCGCGGTGGCGCAGCGGTGTGTGCAGCCAGCGCTGCATGATCACGCCAAAACCGGCCCAGCCTGCCGCCGAAGTCAGCCCGCACAGGGCGGCGGTAATTGCGATCAGGCCGGATTCCCGCAAGGGGGCGATGCCGGTGGTGAATTGCGACACCAGACTGATCGCCATGACCCACGCTTTGGGGTTGATCCACTGAAAGGCCATGGCCTCGTACAGGCGAAACGGGCGGCGGCGGCCGTTGCCTTGCCCCGGTGGCGGCGCGGTAGCGATCAGATAGGAAAAATAGACCATCAACCCGGCCCCCAGCCAGCGCAACCCCTCGCGCAGCATAACCGACTGTTTGAACACCTGCGCCAGTCCCAGCGCGATGATGAACAGCATCAGCGAAAACCCGAGCGCCACGCCAAGCAGGTGCGGCAAGGTGGGCCGCCAGCCGAATTGCGCGCCCGAGGCAGCCAGCAAGGCGTTGTTCGGCCCCGGAGTCCACTGCATCGCCAGCAGGATTCCGATCAGCAACAGGTGGGTATCAAAAGGCATGATCTGTCTCATAGGTAAGGTTGGCTTACCCTTTCAGAGAAGCGCATCCTTGTCCAGCGTGAATCCGCTTTTTATCCATCGGGTTCTAAGCTGGTTCAGCGCGTGGCCCAGCGCCGGACCGGGCGGGATTTTTCCCAGCAGGTCGGCGGCGCTTACCGGAAAGACCGCGCTGGCCCCAAGGGAAATGCGGGCCTCCAGATCATCGGGCAGCGGGGTGCCAAGGCTTGCGGCCAGCACCAGCGCCGCGTCGCGGGCGATGTCTGCGCCATAAGTATAGGCGGCCTCGGCGGGGGCGTTCAGGGCTATGGCCTTGCGGGTATCGTCCAGCCGCCGCGCCTCGGCACGCGACAGGCGCAAATGTTTTTGCGCCCGCTCGACGCCCAGCGCCAGCAACCGGCGCGGCCAGTCGGGGGCGATACCTCCGGCCTGTTCCAGCATGACCAGCGGCGCGACAAAACGC
>JALXER010000374.1 GCA_027069385.1 Paracoccaceae bacterium | reverse complement strand
GCTGCCGACAAGGACCAGCGGAAAATTCAGCACCGCCTCGAAATCCGCCCGGAGTGAAATCTTTTGCGCGATCACATCCAGCAGCACATGCAGCGCATAAACCAGCCCCAGCGCGATCACCACCCGCTGGCCTTTGCCCGCGTTGCCCTCGGGGGAAACAAAGGCCTCTATCGGGGACCATCGGCTGTAGTTCAGCCCCTTTGACAGCCAATAGGTGGTTACCAGAATTATCGCCAACTGGGGTAGGGCGGCGATCAGCGATTCGCTAAAAAAGCCGCTGATTTCCGAGAAATTGATGGCATAGATCAGCGAAGCGGCCCCCAGCGCGGGAATGATGATCCGTGACAGGCTAAGCAGCAGCGCCCAGCCGAACCGGTGCCGTTGCGAGGTGGCGCGGTCGGTGGCGGCACGCAAATACCGGTTGAGCGTCGGGCGCACGCCAAACAACAGCGCAATACCGGCCAGCACAAGGATGATGATAAAGGGCAGGCGCTCCATCAGCATTTTGGTTTGTACCGGGCTTTGGAAGGCTTCGGTCGCTTCGGAAATCAGCCGGCTGCCATAGCGCAGCAATTCGGAACCTGCACCGGGCCATGCCATCGGGTCCAGCGGCGTCGGGCCAAGGGTTACCAGTTGCTGGTTGATACGGGTGCGAATGCGTGTATCCAGCCGGTCGATCAGGTCGGTGGCGCGCTGGTGGGCGATCTGGGCCTCTAGCGCCGGTGCGTTGGCCGCGGCCAGTTGGTCGTTCAACTCGGCCCGACGGGCGGCGATTTCGGGCGATTCGGTCTCGGGGTCTTCGGGTGGCTCGCCTATGCTGGCCAGTTGCATCGCCAAAGAGGCCGCCTGCGCAACCCCGTCCTGCTGCGCGGCAAGCGCCTCGGCCCGCTGGGCGGCCAGTTCATCGCGCAAGGCCTGCAAGGCCGGGTTAGAGGCCGCGTCACTGGCCAGCACCTGTTCGGCCCGTTCAGCCGTGGCGGCCCATGCTTGAACAGGGGATTCCTGCGCCCAAAGCCCCCCGGCAAGGGCAACGCAAAGCAGGGCGGTAACGGCGACATAGCGGACAAGATAAGTAAGCATAGCGCTATATCAAACCAGTCCGGCGCGATTGCAAGACTATTTTTCGGGTTACTCGGGCTGCATCACGTCGGGCAGATCGAATTGGGCACGTTCCAGCCACCCGGGTACCGGCAGTTCCTTGCTGTGCAGAAACGCGGGGTTATAGAGCTTGGACAGGTAGCGCGCACCATGATCAGCCAGAATGGTGACAATCCGGTGCCCCGGCCCCATTTCGCACGCCATGCGGATAGCACCGGCCACGTTGATCCCCGATGACCCGCCAAGGCACAGCCCTTCGTGCGCGGCCAGATCGAACAACACCGGCAGGGCCTCGGAATCGGGAATGTTATAGGGCTGGTCCACCGTCAGCCCCTCCAGATTGGCGGTAATGCGGCCTTGCCCGATGCCCTCGGTGATCGAACTGCCTTCGGATTTCAACGTGCCGTGCTTGTAATAGCTGTACAGCGCCGCGCCGTCCGGGTCTGCCAGACCGATCTGGACAGAAGGGGAGCGTTCGCGCAAGGCCGCCGCAACTCCGGCCAGTGTCCCGCCCGAGCCGACCGCGCAGATAAACCCGTCAACCTTGCCACCGGTCTGCGCCCAGATTTCCGGCGCCGTGCTGTCGATATGCGCCTGCCGGTTGGCCAGATTGTCAAACTGGTTGGCCCAGATGGCACCGTTGGGGTCGGATGCGGCCAGTGCTGCCGCCAACCGGCCCGAATAGCGCACAAAGTTGTTCGGGTTCTTGTAGGGCCTGGCCGGTACCTCTATCAGGTGGGCACCCGCCAGCCGGATCATGTCTTTCTTTTCCTGACTCTGGGTTTCGGGAATCACGATAATGGTGCGAAACCCCATCGACGCCCCGACCATGGCCAGCCCGATTCCGGTATTTCCCGCCGTGCCCTCTACGATCACGCCGCCCTTGCGCAACTGCCCCTTGGCCAGCGCATCTTGAATAATCGATAGCGCCGCACGGTCCTTGATCGATTGACCGGGGTTCATGAATTCGGCCTTGCCGAGGATTTCGCAGCCGGTAATTTCCGAAGCCTTGCGCAGTTTGATAAGCGGCGTATTGCCGATTGTTGCGGGCAGATCACTGGAAATCATCGGTGCAGGCTTTCATAAAAGGGGCGCTAAGTCCCGTATATAATGGGTATTCCTGACCGTATAGCAAGTCACAAAACAGTTTGCGGATTTCGGGCGGTAGAAAAAGAATATCGGTTTTGAATTTGTGCCGGCCTTGGTATATTCACCCTTACGACGTAACGTAAATCGCACCATTTTTCGGAGGGTAGCCGATGTTAATGCCAAGACGTACCTTTATCGGCGCAGCGGCCTCGGCACTGGCCCTGAGCGCAACACCGGTGCTTGCCGGCAGTTCAACCCGCCGGTTTGTCGCCGTTCTGGGGCGTAAACAGGTCGGGGACAGCTATATCACCCTAAGCCGGCGCGGTAGCGATGTAACCGCCGAAGTCCATGTCAGCCTCGATATCCGGATACTGGGGCTGATCCGCTATCGTTACGAGCTAAACAATGTCGAAACATGGCGGAACGGGGTTTTGCAGGAAATGAGGTCGACCACCGATAACAACGGCACACCGGCCTTTGTGAATGCGCATCGCGTGGATGGCGGGTTGCAGGTGGACGGGTCGGCCTATCAGGGTCTGGTGACAGGCAACCCGGCCACAACCAGCTATTTCACCCCCGACTTCCTGTCGCGTTCAACCTGGATCAGCACCCAGTCTGGCAGGGTGATGGACCTGACCATCAGAAACGCCGGATCTGACAGCTTTCCCACAAACGAAGGCGAGTTGCCCAGCACCCGCTATACCCTTCGCGGCCGTCAGGATATCGACCTTTACTACGATTCAAACTATGAATGGATTGGCAGCAGCTTCAAGGTAGTGGGCCGCACCGCCAGGGTGCAGATGTCCGAACGCGGCCGGTCCTTTAACGCAATCTGGCAGGGATAACCGCGACCGGGTGCTCCCGCACTCCAGCCGCGTTTGCTTGCGCAAACACGACTTCCGTTTGGGCCGGGCCGACCTGCGGTCGGTAGGGGGGCGTTCCGCCCCCTCGCGACATGCGTCGCTCCCCCCTGAGAGTATTTATGAAAATT
>JALXER010000373.1 GCA_027069385.1 Paracoccaceae bacterium | reverse complement strand
TCGCCGCTAACCAACGCCGAACAGGTGGTTGTGATCTATGCGGGTACGCATGGCTATCTGGATGGTGTCGAAGTGAAAGACGTCAACCGGTTCGAGGCCGGCCTGCTCAATCACCTGCGTGCCAACAATGCCGATCTTCTGGATGACATCACCAACAACGACCGCAAGGTCAAAGGTGAGTTGGAAGACGCTGTTAAAGCTGCTGTCGAAGCCTTCGCAAAAGACTTCGCTTAATTTTGGCCTAAGGGAAAGGAGTTCTGCCGATGGCGAACCTCAAAGACCTGAAAACACGGATCGACAGCGTCAAGTCAACGCGCAAGATCACCAAGGCCATGCAAATGGTGGCGGCGGCGAAATTGCGCCGCGCCCAGGAATCCGCCGAAGCCGCCCGCCCCTATGCGGAACGTATGAACGCGGTTCTGGGTAATCTGGCGCAAGGTGCCGCTGAATCCGACAACGCGCCGCGTTTGCTGCGTGGCACCGGTGCGGACAAGGTGCATCTGCTGATTGTCGCGACGTCCGAACGCGGGCTGTGCGGGGGGTTCAACTCCTCTATCGCCAAACTGGCGCGCGTCCATGCCAATGACCTGATCGAAACGGGTAACACCGTGAAAATCGTGACGATTGGCAAAAAGGGCCGTGATCAGCTGAAACGCGACTTTGGCGACTATATGATCGATCATGTCGATATGTCCGAGGTCAAGCGCCTTGGCTATACCCATGCGGCAGATATCGCCAAAGGGGTTTTGTCGCGCTTTGACGCCGATGAATTCGATGTGGCGACGGTGTTTTATAGCAAGTTCATTTCGGTTGTGGTTCAGGAACCTACCGCGCAACAGCTTATTCCGGCATCGTTTGATGCGCAGGAAGCAAGCTCGGTGGTTTATGACTACGAACCGGACGAGAACGAAATTCTGGATGATCTGCTGCCGCGCTCGGTTGCAACCCAGATTTTCACCGCTTTGCTTGAAAACGGTGCATCCGAACAGGGCGCGCGGATGTCTGCCATGGACAACGCCACGCGCAACGCTGGCGAAATGATCGACAAGCTGACCATCGAGTTCAACCGCTCGCGTCAGGCTGCGATTACCAATGAATTGATCGAGATTATCTCGGGCGCTGAAGCGCTTTAACTGGAGAAAAACTGATGGCTAAAAAAGCTGTAGGTAAAATTACACAGGTGATTGGCGCGGTTGTCGACGTTCAGTTCGAAGACAGCCTGCCGGCAATCCTCAACGCCCTTGAATGTGACAATAACGGCAACCGTCTGGTGCTGGAAGTTGCGCAGCATCTGGGCGAAAACACCGTGCGGACCGTGGCAATGGACGCGACCGAAGGTCTGGTTCGTGGTGATGCGGTTACCGATACCGGTGACACCATTCAGGTGCCGGTCGGCACTGCCACCCTTGGCCGGATTATCAACGTGATCGGCGAACCGGTAGACGAAAAAGGCCCGATCGAGACCAAGGAAACCCGTTCGATCCATGGCGACGCACCGGATTTTTCGGAACAGTCCACCGAATCGGAAATTCTGGAAACCGGTATCAAGGTGATCGACCTGCTGGCCCCCTATACCAAAGGCGGCAAGATCGGCCTGTTCGGCGGCGCGGGCGTGGGTAAAACTGTGCTGATCATGGAACTGATCAACAACATCGCCAAGGTGCACTCGGGTGTGTCGGTGTTTGCGGGCGTTGGTGAGCGGACCCGTGAAGGCAACGACCTTTACCACGAGATGATCGAAGGCGGCGTGATCGTGCCGGAAAATCTTGTGGACAGTAAAATTGCGCTGGTCTATGGCCAGATGAACGAGCCTCCGGGCGCGCGTATGCGGGTTGCCCTGTCCGGTCTGACTTTGGCCGAGCAGTTCCGCGATGAAACCGGTGCCGACGTGCTGTTCTTTGTGGATAACATCTTCCGCTTTACCCAGGCGGGTTCCGAGGTTTCGGCGCTTCTTGGCCGTATCCCGTCCGCTGTGGGCTATCAGCCGACGCTGGCAACCGACATGGGCGCGATGCAGGAACGCATTACCTCGACCAAAGCCGGTTCGATCACTTCGGTTCAGGCGATTTATGTGCCTGCGGATGACCTTACCGACCCTGCGCCTGCGACCTCGTTTGCGCACCTCGATGCGACCACCGTGCTTGACCGTGCGATCTCCGAGCTGGGTATCTACCCCGCCGTGGACCCGCTCGATTCGACCTCGCGTATCCTTGATCCGCTGGTGGTTGGCGAAGAGCATTATAACGTAGCGCGTGACGTTCAGGGCATCCTGCAACGCTACAAATCGCTTCAGGATATCATCGCCATTCTGGGCATGGACGAATTGTCGGAAGAAGACAAAATGACCGTGACCCGCGCGCGTAAAATCCAGCGTTTCCTGTCTCAGCCCTTCGACGTGGCGAAGGTGTTCACGGGGTCCGACGGCATTCAGGTGCCGCTTGACGAAACCATCGACAGCTTCAAGCGCGTGGTTGCCGGTGAATTCGACCACCTGCCCGAGGCCGCGTTCTATATGGTTGGCGGCATCAACGATGTGATTGCCAAAGCCGAGAAAATGGCGGTTGACGCTGCATAAAGGAGGCCGCTAATGGCTGATAAAATGCAATTTGATCTGGTCTCGCCAGAGCGCAAACTGGCCTCGCTGGAGGTGGATTCGGTGATGATTCCGGGTGCCGAAGGGGACATGGTCGCCATGCCCAACCACGCACCGGTGCTGACCACCCTGCGCCCGGGCTATATCAGCGCAACCAACGGTACCGAGGTGACAGAATATCTGGTCACCGGCGGGTTTGCCGAGGTTTCTGCAACCGGCGCAACAGTGCTGGCCGAACAGGCTATCCCGAAATCCGAAGTCACCAAAGAGGTGTTGCAGGAATTTCTGGACAAGGCCAAGGTGGAACTGGAAGCCGCTGCCGAGCATCACCAGTCCGAACTGGCGCGGCGAGTTGCCGAGCATGACGAGTTGCTGATCCGTCACGGGGCCTGACCCTAAACCGCTGGCTGGTGCCGGAATATCATGATAGCAAAAGGCGGGCCTTGCGGCTCGCCTTTTTGCTTGGAAATGCTCGATGCCGAAATTTGGAAATGCCGGAATGGGTTTTGCCCTGACGACCATTCTGGTCGATGCCATCGGGGTCGGGATTATCTTTCCGATCATGCCCGACCTGTTGCTGGATTTGCAT
>JALXER010000372.1 GCA_027069385.1 Paracoccaceae bacterium | reverse complement strand
CGGCAATGCTGACCGTGACGCTGTGTTCGTTCGGGGTCAGATGAACCACGACGCGGCCCAGTTCGGGCGGGTCCAGCCGCACTTCGATGCGCGGCGAATCGCCCGTGCCGATTTGGCGCGAGATCTGCACCGCGATGCTGTGGGCCTGGGCTTTGCTATGAACCGGTGGCAGCGTCGGGTCGTGGGCGCGCATTTCAGAAACGGTTACCCCTTGCCCCACGCTGGTATGCAGGCCAAGCGGGCGCGCCACATCGGGAATTTGGGTTATTTCGGGTATCGGGGTCGCAGCCTCGGGGCTGGCGGGTGCGAAAATGGCCGGATGTGCCGCGGGTGGCGGCGTTGCCTGACGCGGTGTAACCGGCGCGGGCTGTGGGTCGGGCAACTGGCGGTTGGCGATATCGCGCGGCTGCGGGGGCAGGGTATCCGACATTTCCGCATCAGGCCGACTGACCGGCAGCGGCAAGGCAGCGACCTTGACGCGATCGATCCGCGCCGGTTGCGGCGGGCGCGAAACCGGCAGCGGCACATCCCTTGCGTCGATTTTTCTATCATTGACCGCGTCGGGTGGGGCCACCTTGGCGAGGACACTATCGGCCGGTTTGATCTCGATGGCCTCACTATGCTGAACCGGAAGTTCGGGCCTGGCCACTTTGACCATATCGGAAACCGGCAGGGTCTGGCCTTTGGCCGGGTTCGGGGCAGGGGGCGGCGTGTCTATGGTGATCGTTTCGGGCGTTTCGGTGTTCGCGGTTTCGACCGGTACGGTCTGAACCTCGACCATCGGGACGGCCAGCGGAGCCATGCCGGCCAGCGCTTGATCGGCGTCGGGTTTGGCTTTCGTTGGCGGTGCAAGGTCCATCTCGGCCAGAAAATCCGGTTGGTCCTGCGCGCCGATATCGGAGGTCAGGTCGGTTGTTTGCGGCTGGGTCGGCTTGCGGGTCAGCAGCGCGGCGAGATCAATTTCCATCAACATGCCCTTTCGAAAAATGGCTTGCGGATCAAAATGCCCCGACTTCCTTACTATTTATTTACCGTAATCTTTGATATTCACCCAAAGGACAGCAAAATAGGTAAGGTTTTATGGAAATTGCAAACACAATGGCGGCGGCGCAGACTGGTGCCATCCCCGCCGAACGGATTCGCCAGATGCGCGAAACCGCCAATGCTTTTGAAACGGTTTTTCTGGCCGAGATGCTTAAACACGCCGGTCTGGGCCAAAGCCGCGAAAGCTTTGGTGGTGGCGAGGGCGAGGGAGCATTCGCCAGCATGCTGGCCGATGAACAGGCCGCGCAGATGGTCAGATCGGGCGGGATCGGGCTGGCCGAGCATATTCTGAACAACCTGATCGCGCGCGAGGCGGGCCAATGATCAACACCCTGCTGGCGCGCGCCAAGCTGAACCAACTGGTGCAAATGCTGCAAGAGGAACGGGAGGTTCTACTGCACGGGCCGCTCGACAAGCTCGGCCCGCTGGTGGCGCGTCGCGATTCGATGCTGGATGCCCTGGTGAATGGCGGGCCGGTGGCGCGAAAGTTCCTGAACGAATCACTGCCCGAGATCCGGGCACTGGCTACGCGCAATGCGCGGCTGCTGCAAGAAAGCATCAAGGGGATGAAGGCGGCGCGCAGCGCCATCAACGCCATGAATAACAGCCTGAACGGCATTGAAACCTATACCTCGCAAGGCCAACGGGTGACCACTAAATCGCATTCGGTGACCAAGGGAAAACGGGTGTAGCACCTCGTATTTGCACAAAATTTTCCCTATTTGGCCGGTGGCGATTAAGGTTTCATTATTGGTTGGCAGCGATGGTTGCGGGGCAGTCACAAAAACCGGATTGCGGCGTCGGGCCAGGGCCGGGCGCAAACCGTCAGAACGGCGAACATCGGGCAGGAACACTGCCTTTATTGAAACCGCGGCGCCGAATGCGCTGCAACGCCGAAGGAAATGCAAATGTCTAGCATTCTTACCAATTCCAGCGCCATGGTTGCGCTGCAAACGCTGCAAAGCATCAACAAAAATCTTGGCTCTACCATGGGGGAAATCTCCACCGGCAAGACGGTGGCCAACGCCAAGGATAACGCCTCTATCTGGGCAATTTCGCAGACCATGCAGTCGGATGTCGACGGGTTCAAGGGTATCTCTGATGCGCTGTCCACCGGTGGCGCATCGGTGGCTGTGGCCCGTACTGCGGCTGAATCGGTTACCGGCCTGCTGGGCCAGATCAAGGAAAAGATCGTTGCGGCGCAAGATCCGTCCGCGGATCAGGCCAAACTGCAAACCGACATTGCCGAACTGCGCAATCAGGTTGGCTCGGTGGTTAACGCCGCCCAGTTCAACGGGCTGAACCTTGTGAACGGCACCAACGCTTCGGTGAACGTGCTGGCCTCGCTTGACCGTGATGCAACCGGTACTGTAACCGCATCGAACATCACTGTTGCCGGGCAAAACCTGTCCACGGCTGCGGGTGCGGTCAAGGCTGGCCTTGTCGGCTCTGACGGGGTTGGTACGGATGGTGCGACCGCTGCAATCTTTATCGATGCTGCCGGTTCGGCCGATATTACCGTAGTCGATGCGGCACTTGCGGTGGGGGATACGTTCAATATCACCATCGGGGATGAAACCGCATCTTACGTCGTAACGGCCGAGGATGTCGCTGCGGGTGCTACCGAAGAAGTGGTGGCAAACGGCATTCGTACCGCAATCAACGGGATGAGCAACGCCAACATCACTGCCGATGTCAGCACGGATACCGTTACCGTAGCCAACGCGGCTGGCCCAACTGTTGCCATGACGACCGAACTGGTCACCGTGGGCACTGGCGGGTTGTCCGGTCTTGCCGGGATCAATGTCGATGACGGCGCTGGTGGTAACTCGGTTCAGGCGCTGGCGGATATCGAAGGGCTGATCCAGACCTCTATCGATGCGGCGGCCTCGTTCGGTTCCAGTCAGGCGCGGATCGAGATGCAGTCCGAATTTGTCAGCAAGCTGACCGATTCGCTGAAAACCGGTATTGGCGCCCTGGTGGATGCCAACATGGAGGAGGCCTCGGCCCGTCTGCAGGCCCTTCAGGTGCAGCAGCAGTTGGCGACCCAGTCCCTGTCGATTGCCAACCAGGCACCGCAGAACATTCTGTCGTTGTTCCGGTAAACTAATGCTGGTGGCGGGGGGAACCCTCGCCACCACGCGCCTTTAGCAACTTTTCTGTTACACACCGGTTTTCCGGTCAGGGTGGGAGGATACACCCCATGAATTCTGCGGTTCTAGCGCAATCCCTTTATGCCAAACCAACACGCGAGGTTGGTACCAAACGGGGTATCGAATACAAGGCATTTTCAAAAATCACCGCACGGCTGGCAGCCTGTGCCAACGGGGAAAGCGGCTTTCCCGAATTGGCCGAGGCGCTTTGCGAAAACCAGCTTTTGTGGACGGTCCTGGGTGCCGATGTTGCCACCGATGGCAACGGGCTGCCGCCCGAGTTGCGCGCTCGACTGTTCTACCTGACCGAATTTACCAACCACCAGACCCGTCTTATTCTGAACGGGCAGGCCAGCGTTGATGTGCTGGTGGAAATCAACACCAGTATTATGCGCGGGTTGCGCAACAGCGCCCCCGATGCGCCCGCAGCGGTGCCATCATGAGCGGCCTTGTCCTGAAACTTCGCCCCGCCGAACGGATCATGATCAACGGCGCGGTCATCGAAAACGGCGACCGGCGCACGCGCCTGCATGTGCTGACGCCCAACGCCAATGTGCTGCGGTTGCGTGATGCGATTCATCCCGAAAATGCCAACACGCCGGTTCGGCGCGTGTGCTACATTGCCCAGCTTGTGCTGGCAGGCGAGGCAGATGCCGACACGGGGCGCAGGCAATTATCCGAAGGGATCCGGCAGTTGCAGCAGGTTTTCGATGGTCCCGAACCGGCGGGCTATCTGGCCGAGGCGGCCTCGCATCTGGCGGCACAAAACGATTATCAGGTGCTCAAGGCGTTGCGCTGTCTGTTGCCCATCGAAACCGCCCTGATGGAAGCCGCGTCATGAACTATCAACCCATTGCCCCGCTATCCGGAATCGCCGGTTGGCGCTTTATGCAACGTACGCATGAATCGCAGCAGGCCGCCTTTGTGCAAGGCGCGGAACTGCAGCGCGAGGTAACCTATTTCAAGGAAAATATCGGCAAGATCACCACGGCCGAGGATCTGGTCGGGGATTATACCCTGCTCAAGGTTGCCCTGGGCGCGTTTGGTCTGGACGAACGGCTGGCCGACAAGTTCTTTATGAAAAAGGTGCTGGCCGAAGGGACCGAAAGCGACAGCGCCCTTGCGATGAAGCTGACCGACCCGCGCTATCGCGAAATGGCGGTGGCTTTCGGGTTTGGCAATGCAGGCGGCGCGATGACCGGATTGTCGGATTTTGGCCAACGGATTACCCGCGCCTATGAAGTGCGCCAGTTCGAAAAAGCGGTCGGCGAGGGTGATAACTCGATGCGCCTTGCGTTGAATCTGGAACGTGAAATCGGTACCTATGCCAACTCGGCCAGCCCCGAAACCACAGCCTGGTTTGAACTGATGGCCAATCCTCCCCTGAAAGAGGTGTTTCAGACGGCGTTTAATTTACCCAAGGAATTTGGCCAACTCGATATCGATCGGCAACGCGAAATATTGCAGGACGCGAATGAACGGCTGGTTGGGTCCAGCTCCATGGCGGCCTATCAAGACCCCGAAAACGTTGATAAATTGCTGCGTACCTATTTTGCACGCGAACAAATTAACAACGGCCCCGGCCCCCTGACCCCGGGGATGAGTGCGGTAACCCTGATGCAAAATGCGGTAACGGCCGCGGTGAATTTCGGCCAATTCAACCGTAACAGTTGAAAAACCTTTGAACCAATAGCCCCGAACAGGCCACTATACCCCGTAAAACCGATTTATGGGATGATGGCGTGTCGATCAAATCCAAAATATACGAGGAATATCTGGTCGCCTCGGCACGTCTGGGGGACCGGTCGGCATTTGAAGCGCTGGTCAGGTATCGCGGCCCGCGGCTGTTTGCCCATGCCTGGCGGTTGCTGGGCAATCGGGACGAAGCATTGGATGTGGTACAGGAAGCCTGGGTTGAAATAACGCGCGGCCTGAAAGGGTTGCGCCATGATGGTGCGTTTCCGGCCTGGGCCTATCGGATTGTTTCTCGCCTTTGCGCCCGTACCATTGATCGCAATGTCCGGGATCGTGAAATTGCCAGTCAGGTTCCGGATCCGGTGGTTGACGATCAAGGTGCGCAAAGCGCCGATGCCCGCTCGGTTCGTGCCGCCATCGCGCTGTTGCCCCCCGATCAAGCCGCAACCATCCGGCTGTTTTACCTCGAAGAATTTAGCGTACAAGAGGTCGCAACAGCCATGGATGTGCCGGTTGGCACCGTCAAAACGCGGCTGATGCACGCGCGCAACGCATTACGCAAAACCTTGAAAGGAAATGAAAATGTCTAAACTGGATGATCTGATTACCGAGGCCCTGTCGACGCAGGACCATGACATCATAGCCAGCACCGAAGAACAAGGCTGGTTCGCGTTGACGCTGGGCCAGTTCAGCGGCAAGCTCGGCTGGGTATCCTGGGTAATTATCATCACCCAGTCCGTACTGTTTCTGATCGGTGTCTGGTGTGCCGTGCGGTTTTTTGGTGCAACCGAAGCTGTTGTTGCCATGAAATGGGGGCTTAGCAGCACGGTGCTGATTATTGTGGCGGGGATGCTGAAATTCAGCCTGATGCCGCAAATTCAGGCAGACCGCGTGTTGCGAGAGCTGAAACGGGTTGAATTGATGATACTGCATAGCAACTCGAAAGACTAGACCGGTGGAGCGGGACGCCAGATACCCGACCTTCCCACTCGGGGGAGAGGTGCGTTTTGAAACAAGTTTCAAAACGCGTTGCGACACCATGGCCGGGCTTCGCCCGGTAAGCAGGGGGGGCCACAGCCCCCCTCGCGCATGAATGCGCGTACCCCCCGATGGTACCCAGCGGAACCCCTTTTGCCAGAATGGCAAAAACCCTTATACGGCGCAACGCTCGCAGATCCGGGTGCTGCCCGTCGGGTAGCTCCAGAACCGAACGCAGTGAGGCCATGGTGTCGCAACCGCCTTTGAAGCTTGCTTCAAAGGCGACCGCCGTCTTGGGAGGTCAGGATTGATGTTTCACTGGTGCCGTTCCTTCCAGATGCCATATTTTTGATACGATCTGCCAGCCATCCTTCCCGTTCACAAAGGCCAGATGGTCGACAAAGATGTTCTCGTGCGCTTGCAGGCGCAGCTTTACCATGGCGCTGAGTGGTGACAGCCAATCGATGGAAATAACCTCCTCCACCCGTTTCTGGCGGCGTCCGGCGGGTGAGGGGCGGCTGGCGACGTCGGCGCGGAAACTGGCGATAGGATCGGTGAAGATCGCGCCTTTGTCCGCGTCAAACAGGCTCGAATCCGGGTGAAACACCGCATCCAGTTTGTCTACATCGCAAAAATAGATCGCATCCAGATAGGTTTCGACGGCTTTCAGAAGTTCGGTCGTTTTGTGCATTGCGCGTTCCTCTTTTTTCCCAACGATCCCATGGCGGCGCTTGCAATCCAAGTGTCGTAAATGCCATAGTTCGGTAATATTATGACAAACAAACCCAAAATAGATCCTTCGGTTGCGGTGCTGACCTATGACGGGCTGTGCACGTTTGAATTCGGCATCGCGGTAGAGGTCTTCGGCCTGCCGCGCCCCGAGCTGGACGTGCCGTGGTACGATTTTCGGGTTGTGGCGGCCGAATCGCGGCGTGTGCGTGCGGTGGGTGGCGTGGTTGTCGAGACGGATACCGGATTGGACGAGCTAGACGGTGTTAGCACGATTATCATTCCGGGTTGGCGCGACCGTGACGAGGTGCCGCCAGAAGCGTTGATCCGCGCTTTGCAGGGGGCCTATCACGCGGGCGCGCGCATTCTGTCGATTTGCTCGGGCGTATTTGTGCTGGCGGCGACCGGGCTGCTGGATGGCAGGCGCGCCACCACCCACTGGCGCCATATGGCGACGCTGGCGGCCAGCTATCCCGAGATCCTGATCGAGAAAGACGTGCTTTATGTGGACGAGGGGCGGTTGATCACCTCGGCGGGCAGTGCGGCGGGAATCGATGCGGCGTTGCATCTGGTGCGGCGGGATTACGGGGCCAGCGTGGCCAACTCGGTGGCGCGAAGGCTGGTAATGGCCCCGCATCGCGATGGCGGGCAGGCGCAGTATGTGCCCGCGCTCAAAGTGCGCTCGGGGCCGGGTATTGCCGACGTCATGGACTGGGCGCGTGGCAACCTGCACCACCCGATTGACCAGCACCGCATGGCAGCAAAGGCACATATGGGCCTGCGCACCTTCCAGCGCCGCTTTCAGGCCGAGGTCGGATCCTCCCCGATGCAATGGCTGCAACGCGAACGCATTACCCGTGCCCAAGCCCTGCTGGAAACCGGCCCCCTGTCGCTGGAGGCCATCGCGGAACGGGTCGGCTATGCCTCGCCCGAGACCTTTCGCGTGGCCTTTCGCCGCGTGACCGGCACCAGCCCTGCCGCCTATCGTGCCCGTTTTTCGCAGCAACGCACACTATAATGCACCGCTAATCTAACATTGGCCATTGACACCCAAGCGATAGATCACCATGTTCCGCCACCAATCAATCATTCCCGGATTCTGGAGTATCCCGCATGGCCGTTGTCGTAGTCGAATCCCCCGCCAAGGCAAAAACGATCGAAAAATACCTTGGCCCCGGTTTTACGGTTCTGGCGTCCTATGGCCATGTGCGCGACCTGCCGCCCAAGGATGGCTCGGTAGATACCGAACACGGTTTCGCCATGAAATGGGAGGTCGCGAGCCAGTCGCAAAAACACATCCGCGCCATAGTGGATGCCATGAAGGCCGATGGCGACGACAAGCTTATTCTGGCGACCGACCCCGACCGCGAGGGCGAGGCGATCAGCTGGCATCTGGAAGAGGCCCTGCGCAAACGGCGGGTGATCAAGAAATCGACCCATGTGGAACGGGTGGTGTTCAACGCCATTACCAAATCGGCCGTGACCACCGCGATGAAAACCCCGCGTCAGGTAGATATGCCACTGGTAGAGGCCTATCTGGCCCGCCGGGCGCTGGATTATCTGGTCGGGTTCAACCTGTCTCCGGTTTTGTGGCGCAAGCTGCCCGGGGCCAAGTCGGCCGGTCGGGTGCAATCGGTATGCCTGCGCCTGATCGTCGAACGCGAGATGGAAATTGAGGCGTTTAACAACAAGGAATACTGGAGCGTCAAGGCGGTGCTGGAAACCCCGCGCGGCCAAAGCTTCGAAGCCCGCCTGACGGTGCTGGGCGGTAAAAAGCTGGAGAAATTCGATCTGCCCACGGCGGAATCGGCAGAACTGGCGGTTCAGGCGATTACCAGCCGCGCCCTGACGGTGCAAAAGGTCGAGGCCAAGCCGGGGTCTCGCAACCCTTCGGCGCCGTTCATGACCTCGACCCTGCAACAAGAGGCCTCGCGCAAGTTCGGCTTTGGTGCGCGCCAGACCATGTCTACCGCGCAGCGCCTGTACGAGGCCGGGTATATCACCTATATGCGGACCGACGGCATCGACATGGCCCCCGAGGCAGTCAGCGCTGCCCGTGCCACGATCAAGGAAAAATACGGCGACGCCTATGTGCCTGCCAAACCGCGCATCTATAAAAACAAGGCCAAAAACGCACAGGAAGCGCATGAATGCATTCGCCCCACCGATATGTCCAAAACCGCCAAGACGCGCGGGCGGTTGGAGGGCGACCAGTTCAAGCTTTATGATCTGATCTGGAAGCGCACCATTGCCAGCCAGATGTCGGGCGCACGCCTTGAACGTACCAGCGTCGATGTCGGCTCGGATGATGGCAACGTGGTGCTGCGCGCCAACGGGCAGGTGGTTACCTTTGACGGCTTTATGCGGGTTTATGAAGAGGGTCGCGACGATGTAGAGTCCAGGGGCGATGACGCCCGCCTGCCGGTGATCCTTGAAGGCGACGCGGCCACCCCCAAACCGGGCGGCTTTAGCGCCGATTATGCGAAGTTCACCGAGGATGAAACCGTTGTGGATACCGGTATGCTGCGCCACGAAAAGGCGGTGCTTTCTGAGGATGGCAGCACCTATGCACAACAGCATTTCACCCAGCCGCCGCCGCGCTATACCGAGGCGACGCTGGTCAAACGCATGGAAGAACTGGGCATCGGGCGCCCGTCAACCTATGCGTCGGTGATCACCACCATTCAGGACCGCGATTATGTCCGCAAGGAAAAAAACCGCCTGCACCCCGAGGATAAGGGGCGGCTGGTCACGGCTTTTCTTGAGAGCTATTTTCGCAAATATGTCGGGTATAATTTCACCGCAACGCTGGAGGATGACCTCGACAAGGTTTCGGCGGGCAAGGAGGATTACAAGGCGCTGCTCGGGCGGTTCTGGAACGACTTTTCCGCCTCGATTGCCGAAACGGCCGAATTGCGCATTACCGACGTGCTGGAAAAGATCAACGAGTTTCTGGAGCCGCACCTGTTTCCGGTAACGGCCGACGACCCAACCCCGCGCGTGTGCAAGAACTGCGGCACCGGGCGGTTGTCCTTGCGCACCGCGCGTTCGGGCGGGGCGTTTATCGGTTGTTCTAACTACCCCGAATGCCGCTATACCCGCCCGATTGGCGGTGAAACGCCGGGGGGCGATATGGCCGGTCTGGATGGCAAGGTGTTGGGCGTCAACGACGAGGGGACACCCGTTACCCTGCGCGCCGGCCGCTTTGGCCCTTATGTGCAACTGGGCGAACCGACCGAGGAAATGCCCAAGCCCAAACGCGCTTCGGTGCCCAAGGGGACGGACCCCGCCGCGATGACGCTGGAAAAGGCGCTGCAGATGCTCAGCCTGCCCCGCACCATTGGCGAACACCCAGAAGGCGGGCCGATTACCGCCGCCATTGGCCCTTATGGTCCCTATATCCTGTGGACCAAACCGGCCGAGGAAAAAGGCAAGAAGCCAACCAAGACCTATGTGAACCTGCCCGAAGGTGACGAGATTTTCACGATTGGCATGAACCGGGCCGTCGAAATGATCGCCAATAAACCCGCCGGTCGCGGGCGCGGGCAGGCCGCCGAACCGATCAAAGCGCTGGGCGAACACCCCTCGGGCGGTGAAATGAATGTCATGAAAGGCCGCTATGGCCCGTATATCAAGTGGGAAAAGGTCAACGCGACCCTACCCAAAGGGGTAGAACCCGATGACGTAACCGTGGAAATGGCGGTGGAGCTGGTCAATACCAAGGCAGCCAGCAAAGGCAAACGCAAGCCCGCGAAAAAGAAACCGGCAGCCAAAAAGAAACCCGCTGCGCGAAAGAAAACGACAGCGAAAAAGAAATCCTGAATCGTAGCGCTCCCGCCTGCTGTCGGCATCATTGCTTGCGCAATGAGCCTCCAGCAGTTGAGCCGGGCCGTCTGCCTCTGCGGGGAGCCGCAAGCGGCCCCCCTTATCG
>JALXER010000371.1 GCA_027069385.1 Paracoccaceae bacterium | reverse complement strand
GATATAGGCAGCGGCGTTGAAATCCAGCCGGTAAACCCCGACCAGCCAGCCGCCCATGATGCCGATGATATCCCCGACCAGCACCAATAGCGGCATGGCAAGGGTGGCGGCCAGCACCCGCGGCACCACCAGATACTTGACCGGATTGGTGGACAGGGTGGTCAGGGCGTCGATCTGCTCGGTCACCCGCATGGTGCCGATTTCGGCGGCGATGCTGGCCCCGACCCGACCGGCAACCATCAGCCCGGCCAACACCGGCCCCAATTCCCGCAACATGCCGATCGCCACGATCGAGGGCACCACGCTTTGCGCGTTGATCCGCGCACCGCCCGCGTAAATCTGCAAGGCCAGCGCCCCGCCGGTAAACAGCGTGGTCAGCCCCACGACCGGCAGGGAAAAATAGCCGATGCGCAGCAGTTGCTGGGCCAGCTCTGCCGGATAGAACGGCGGGCGAAACAGGTGTGAGACGCTGGCCAGCACAAACAGCACCACCCGCCCGATCCCGGCAAACAGCGCCATTGTCGAACGCCCGATCGAGGCCAGCCCCTCGTTAAGATATGAAATCGCGCCCATGATGCTCCTCTAGCTCTCGCCTATGTAAACACGTTTGTAGCGGCTGCCAAGGCTGGTCAGGATTTCATAACCGATCGTGCCGGCAGCCGTGGCCAGCGTGTCAACCGTCTGGAGCGTGTTCAGCAAGGTCAGGTGGGGCGGTATCTCGGGCAGGTCGGTGACATCGACCGTGATCAGGTCCATGGATATCCGCCCGACCACGGGGCAGGGGGTCTCGCCCGCATAAAGGTTGATCCCCTTGGCGGCGCGCAGAATCCCGTCGGCATAGCCGCTGGAAACCGTGGCGATCCGGCTGGGGCGGGTGGCGACCCATGACGCGCCATAACCGACGGCCTCTCCGGCCAGCAGGTCGCGGGTCTGGATGACCGGCAGATCAAGGGTGACAACCGGCCTGGCATCGCTAAACGGTGCGCCGCCGTAAAGGCCGATACCCGGGCGGGTCATGTCAAAGTGATAGGGCGACCCGAGCAAAATGCCGCCGGTCGCGCTCAACGCCTTGGGCGTGGCAGGCATGGCCGCGGTCATGGTGGTAAAGGCCAGCAATTGGGCGGCGTTCATCGGGTGGTATGGTTCGTCGGCGCAGGCAAGGTGGCTCATCACCAGTTCGGGGCGTTTGGCGGCGATGTCCAGTGCGACCGAGGCAAACTCGGGCAATTCCATCCCGAGCCGGTTCATGCCGCTGTCCAACTGGATACCACAGCGTGCACCGCGATAGGCGCGCACCTGTTCGGCCGAATTCAACACCGGAATGATCCCGTATTCCTTGACCGCCTGATCATCACCTTTCATGTAGCCCGAGAAATTGAAGATACGCGGGCTGTTGCCGATGGCGGCGCGTAACGCAACGCCTTCCTCGGCCTGCGCAACGAAAAAGGTGGAAACGCCTGCGTTGACGAGTGCCGGCCCGACTTTACCCGCGCCCAACCCGTAAGCATCGGCCTTGATAACCGCTGCGGTTTCGACGGCCGAGCCGCTAAGCGCGTCCAGCGCGCGCCAGTTGTCGCAAATCGCGTTCAGGTCAATGGTTAAGCGCGCCTGCATGGTCAAACCCTGTTCTAACTGCGTTTCCCCCTGCATACCTGATCCTGACTAAAAGGAAACCCTATCCTGAACCCCGCCGGGCGCTCCCGCAGTCCAGCCTTGTGTTTGGCAAGCCAAACCCAAGGCTTCCCTTTGGGCCGGGCCGCCCTGCGGGCGGCAGGGGGGCGTTCCGCCCCCTCGCGACATTCGTCGCTCCCCCCTGAGAGTATTTAAGGAAGATTGAAATCGGTTATCTTCTTCTTTTCCTAAATATCCCGAGGGGGTGAATGGCGCTTGCGCCAGAGGGGGCATGCCCCCTGCTTGTGCTCGCACAAGCTCTGCCGATAAGGGGGGCCGCTTGCGGCTCCCCGCAGAGGCAGACGGTCCGGCCCAACTGCTGGAGGTTCATTGCGCAAGCAATGATGCCGACAGCAGGCGGGAGAGGCTCTGAAGGGCCTTTCGGTGTTCTGTAAGCATTTTATATTCAAGCCGCCCCGCTGTAACCGGTATTGGATACTTGTAAGCCGCACCATAGTGCTGAAGGTATCGGGGGTATTCAGAGCTTGCAATAAAGTTGCTAAAATGTTCTTGACATTCCGGATCAAAAATAGAACATTGCAGGAACCTAGCGAAATTAGAGGTGAGGGACCCATGGCAACACTTATAAAAAAATACTCTGAATCCACGGTCAGGCCAATAATTGAAGATGCCGTTACCCTTGGTGCAATCATTATTATGCTGATCGTTGCCCTGTCTTTTACCTAATTCGCCACTGCTTGACCTTTATCCGAACTGCCTCGGACCCGACTGCGTTTGCTCCGTATGTTTCAAAGGTCAGTTGCGATCATCTGCGCCGCGTCTGCTTTCAGATCGCGGCGCTTTTTTTGGCCTGTTGCATGGCTTCCAGCGTGGCCGTAAGCGCCAGCATTATAGAGGCATGGCGGTTCTTGTACTCGCGCGCAGGCATTAAAACCTGCAAGCCATCAAAGGGGGCGTCGGGGGCGGGGCCGGACTCTTTCAACATGGCGCGAAGCTGCCCGAGGGCGGTTTCGATCTCGGCCTCGGTCCGGCCTATCACGTTCGCACCCAGTACCGACGCCGATGCCTGCCCGAGCGCACAGGCCTTGACGTCTTGGCCGAAACCGGAAATCCGCCCGTCTTTCAGCACCACATCGACCGTAACGTTCGACCCGCAAAGCGGCGCACGTTTCATCACCGTGGCATCGGGGGCCTCCAACCGGTCAAGCAACGGAATATCGGCGGCAAGCGCCAGAATTTGCCCTGAATAGAGGTTGATCAGATCGCTGTCGCTGCTCATAACCGGCCTTTGCAAAATGGTGTTCCTGTCGTAGATAGGGGTTCACCGCAGGAATGAAAACAAGCGAAGCGATCACAAATGCAAAAAATTGACAATCTGGTGTTCAATGCCGACGGGCTGATCCCGGCCATCGCGCAGGATGCAACGACCGGCGAAGTCCTGATGATGGCGTGGATGAATGCCGAAAGCCTGGCCCATACGCTGGGTAGCGGGCAAGTGACCTATTGGTCGCGCTCCCGTCAGGAATTGTGGCGCAAGGGTGAAAGCTCGGGACATGTGCAACGGTTGATCGACCTGCGGGTTGATTGCGACCGGGATTGCCTGTTGGTGCAGGTAGAGCAGATAGGCCCCGCCTGCCACACCAACCGGCGCAGCTGTTTCTATACGGCGATCCGGAATGGTGCCGAGGTCGAACTGATGGCCCCCGAAACCTGACCGCCGGTACAAACGGTTCATTGCGGCGCGGGCGCGGCGGTGCCACAAAACCGACGCTCGCCGCGCCGCGTTAGTGCCGCAGCGCGTTTTGCCTCTGGCAAATAAGCCATTAACGGCCGGGTTTCTAAGCCGACCTCAGCGGTTGCGCGGTGCCATGTCAGTATTTTAGGGGGAGGTTTCAGAAGTGGTGGCGCATCGCTCCACGCTCCATTGCTCCTATCCGAGCGAGTATGGTGCGATGTCGAATGCCTCTGCAAAAATTGCTATTGTTGCTACGGCCCAGAAAAGTGTCCCTTCCTTCAAGCCATCATGGCCTGTCGCCTCGGAGGCTAGCCCGAATAATTGCTCACTATGATCATTAACTTGGACAACATTCACAATAGTTTGTGCCACTTTTTTGATGTGCTGATTGAAAGGTAGAGATTCATTCTCAAGTCCTAAAGCAAGAACTTTTTTGAAATCGTCACTTCTGATTTCTTCGGTTCTTGAGTGACCCTTGCCGTAGTAGCCTGCAGCATCATAAGTATATCTGCCATGCCCAGCGAGCCGCCCAGCAGCCGCAATGTTACTGCCATCAATAATAGTCCCGTCTCGGATGTGCTGCCATAGCTCATCTGAAGTCCAAAAAGCAGGACTGGCATAAATCGACACTGCCCTTCCATGGCTCGCATCTTCAATTTCTTTGAGCAACTCTTGCTGGTGCGAGGTAACACTGTAGCGATAGAACGGCTTATTCCAATCTGACTACTGCTTGGCGGTACGGGACTTTAGGTATTCAGGTCGCTTGTACTGTGCAAAGACGTTGAACCGGAACGGCGGCATTCTTTCGCTGAGTTGCGCACCCAATTTTCCAAATTCCGTGATGCTCATACCTGTTAGCCGATCATAGCGAGAATAGCGCCTATAAGGGGCTAAACGTGACAGGAGGTTTATCGGCAAAAAAATGCATCATCGAACCCTAAATATTTTTCGTCACATTGATCAGGTGAATATACGATGTTGGTAAGGCGACCAATTTCTATGCCAAATTGTTTTTCATATGTCTTTTCTTTAAACTGGGCCTTCATTAGTTTTTACCTCTATGTGCCACAATTCAATATCGCCTTAGCAGCTATGTTAGCGCTTTTGGACCCTTGCGCGGATAGTAGTAGCGCTCGCGTTCTTTGAGTAAATACTGGATTCTCTTAGCTGTCATTTCTATTCCTCACAGGACAAAAGTACAGAAAAGTGTACAAAAAGTACAAGAAAATGGTGCGTGTAAATGCCCCGAAAAGGAAAAGTGAAATGTTATCAACGTGATAAAGAAGTGGTGGGCGACCCTGGAATCGAACCAGGCATGAGTCGCCTCGAGGGAGTTACAGTCCCCTGCCACACCTTGCGGCCTGTCGCCCAATCACTTCAGGAGTGCTGAATAATCGCCTCGACCAGCCGCGTCAACACGCGAATTGGATTTGGGTGAAATTACTTTGCAAAACCCTTGCGCCAGCCCAATGCCCACATGCCGGCAAGCCCCAGCGAGATCACCCCGTTCCATGCGGCCATGGACAGGCCGAACATTTGCCACGGAATTTCGTCGCAGCGCACAATCGGCCGCGCCCAAAGGGAATCGCCGCTTAGCGCGCCGCCCAGATCGGGCAGGCCCGTGCAACTGTCCGGCCCGGCCCACCACATCTGTTCCACCCCGGCATGGTAAAAGGCCACGCCGGCACCAAACAGCACCACCAGCATGCCGACAAAGGCCACCAGCCGGTTCGGCATCAGCCAGATCACCAGCCCCAGCACCGCCGCGATCCCGTGCGGCCAACGTTGCCATATGCACAGCTTGCAGGGGGGCATTTCGCCCAGATACTGGAATGCAAACGCGCCGGCCAGCATCAGCGCCGAGCCGATTGCGGCAAGTAAAACGAGTTTTTTCATGATATGACCCTCACGAGGAAGAACCCTCCGATTAACAACGCCAGCGCTATGACAAAAACCAGCCCCAGACGTTTTTCAATAAAGTCTTTAATCGGTTCGCCGAACTTCCACAACAGAATTGCGATCACGAAAAAGCGAAGCGCGCGGGCGAAAACACTGGTAGCCATGAACAGGGCGAAATTCAGGTGGGTTGCGCCCGACAGAATGGTGATCACCTTATAGGGAAACGGGGTGACTCCGGCGATCAGAATGGCCCAGATACCCTGATCGTTATAGGCAGTTTTGAGCGATTCAAACTGTGCGGTGGCATGATAGAAATCCAGAATACGCGCCCCGACCCCGTCCATCAGCGCTGCACCGATATAATACCCCAGCATACCGCCCAGCACCGATGCAACCGTCGCAATTGCGGCAATCAGAAAGGCACGGCGCGGCGCGGCAATGATCATCGGGATCATCAGCGCATCGGGCGGAATCGGAAAAACCGAGCTTTCGACAAAGGCAACCAGCGCCAGCAGCCACAGCGCATAGCGTGACTGGCCCAGTTGGATCGTCCATGTATACAGGCTGCGCAGCATGGCATTCTTTCGCGTTCGTTTGGGCCTTCGAGCATTTTTCGCAAAGCGGGTCAAGGGCTCTCGCAATTTATCGGGGGATGGCGTAAGGAAAGGAAAACGGAGGTCGGTATGAAAACGCAACGGGCAAAAATGATAAATTTGATCACTCAGCAAATGAACGCGGGGAAATTCAAAAGCGCCGAAGCCAACCTTAAACTGGCGCTGGCGCGCTTTCCGCGCGATTTTGCCTTTCTAAGCTATATGGGGATCGTTCAGGTCAACAAAAATCAGGGCAAAGAGGCGGTCTCGTTCTTCAAAAAGGCGTTGAAGATCATGCCCAAAAGCCATGAGGCACTGCGGAATCTGGGCAGCGCGCAAACCATGGTCGGGGATTATTCGGCGGCGATTTCAAACCATATGAAGGCCCTTAAAATCAATCCGCGCTTCGATCAGGGCTGGTTTGCGCTGGGCAAAACCCATCTGGCGCGGGAAAACTTTGAACCAGCCTTGCAGGCGTTTGAAAAGTCGTTCCGGATCAACCCAAAATATGTTGTTGCGGCGGCCGAATGGCTGAATGTGCTGGAGCGCAACAACAAAACCGACGCCTTGCGCGAAGCGGTGGCCGATGTGGCCAGACACTTGCCAGACCATCCGGTTACCAAGCTGTTTCAAGGGGTTGTGCTGGTTCGGGACAAGGATTTCGCCGCGGCCAAAACCCTGTTGGAATCGTTTTCTTTTGCCGATCTTGGCAACGCCGATATGATGTCATTTGAATTGACCCGTATCCGCAATCTGGGCCGCTGTTGCGACAGTCTGCATCAGGAACAAGAGGCGTTTTCCTATTTCGAGCGGGCCAAGGCCTTTAACCGCGAGCTGTATCGTGGCCGATACGCCGATCCGGCGCGTTATCGCGACCTGCTGGAAATGCGCCAAACCTATTACAGCGCTTTCGACCCTGCCACATGGCAACCTCAATCGGAAGCGACGGAATCTCCGATTTTCATGGTGGGTTTTCCGCGTTCCGGCACAACGTTGCTCGACACGTTCCTGCGTGGCAACAAAGGCGTTTCGGTAATGGAGGAAAAGCGCACGGTATATGCCTTGCGACAAGAGCTTGGAACGCTGGAGATCGGCGATCTGGGCCTGTTGGAACACCTAGATGCCGATACGCTCAAGCGGGCGCGCAAGGCCTATTTCAAGGCGGTGCGGGCCGAAAACGCGCATGGGACCGTTATCGACAAACTGCCGCTTAATCTGGCGCTGGCCGGCGAAATATTGCGGGTTTTTCCCAAGGCGCGGTTTATTCTGGTGCTGCGCGATCCGGCCGACTCGGTTCTTAGCAACTTTATGCAGACTTACCGGTTGAACGCCTCTATGGCGACGCTGGAAAACCCGCTCGAGGCGGCCAAGACCTATGACAGCGTGATGCAGATCTGGCAAAGCACGGTTGAAAAACTGGCCCCCGATGTGGTTATCAGCCGCTATGAAGACCTGATCAGCGACCCCGAAAAGACCCTGCGGCCAGTATCCGAGTTTATCGGGATAGACTGGGATGCCTCGGTGCTCGACCACCGCCAGACCGCCAGCACGCGCGAGCGCATCAGCACGCCCAGCTATTCACAAGTGGTGCAGCCGCTTTACAAAACCGCCGTCGCAAGATGGGAGCGTTACGAGCACCTGATGCCCGAAGCGATGGAAATTTTGCAGCCGTGGCGCAAAACTTTTGGCTATTGCGATTGACGCGGGTCGCGGGCTTCGCTAAACGACAACTTGCGTGTGCCCGAGTGGCGGAATTGGTAGACGCAGGGGATTCAAAATCCCCCGCCGCAAGGTGTGCCGGTTCGAGTCCGGCCTCGGGTACCAGATCATCCTAACTGGCAGCTATTTCCAATCAGCGTGCATCTGGCCAAATGCCGGATTTCTATACTTGTAGACAGCGACGCGATACTATGTCTATACTTCCTTATTACTGAATATATTTGATTAAGGAAATAACATGACAGTATTTCAACTACCCTCGACCGGGGGTGGCGGCATCGGCGGGAGCAACTGGAAACCCAAAGGTGCCGGTGATCCGACCATTCAGGTTGACTTTATCGAACCGTTATCGATTCTGGAACAGAACGTGGTGGCGCTGGAAGGGGTTGTATCCGTCAAGCTGCGGCTGCGTGCCGGATGGACCAACCGCCAGGGCAGCGGGTTTCTGACCCAGGGCGGCGGTTTTATCGGCATCCCGCCCGAACGTGTCCGGTTGCGCCTGACCCGTGGCGCGCAGGTTTTCAACGGGGCAGGGTGGATGACCCTTCCTGCCGCCATGGCAGCGAATTACTGGTTAACCGTTATGGATTATGGCACGGTCAGCGTGGTGCGGGACGAAAGCCAAGAACCATGGTTCGAGGCCGAAGTGCGTTTTCCCGCCGACAGGTTCGGCACGGGCAGGGTCGATCTGCAAATCTATGCCGAGGGGATTCCGCGCTATACCGAACGTCAGGCGCGCCGACACGGCAACTGGAACCCGCGGGTGGCGGTGATCGAATCGCGCGCGCTGCTGGTTGACGGTGATCCGCCCGAAACCTCTATCGATCCGGTGGTTTCCTCGGGGGATAGTCAGGTTCTTTCCGGCACGGTGACCGATGCCCTGTCCGGCCCGCTGGAGGTCGAACTGGTTATTCGCGACAAGCATACCAATCTATACTGGAATGAAACAAACCGGAACTGGGATCCGTTTTCCCATATCATCATTCCCACCGGCCCGACGGGGCACTGGCGCTATGACTTTACCGAGGGGCATAGCAAGGGGAGCGGCCGTTACGAGGTCTCGGCCCGAGGGCGGGATCGCGCGGTGGGGCGGCGCGGGCGCCACCCCAATCTCGACCCTTCCGCGGCCCTGTTGGTGCCCGATCTGGTCACCAGCCCCGACTCGCCGGTTGTTACCATTGCCAGCCCCGAAAACGATGCGAAGGTCGGCAATCCGCTGGTTGCCAGCGGCACCGTGCAGGATGACGGGGCGATCGAGCAGGTTCGCATCGCGCTGCGGGATCGCTATACCGGTCTGTGGTGGGACGGCTATGTGGGGGCGTGGTCGCCGGTGCAGGTTGACAACGCCATTTCGTCATGGTCGGAAACCGGCCACAGCGCCGGGCGTTGGCACTATGACTGGTCGCTGCGCATGGATGAACCCGCCGATGGCAGCGGCAAGTATCGGCTGGTTGTCAGTGCGCAAGATGCGGCGGGCCATCGCCATAGTGCCTCGGTGCAACTTTATGGGGCCAATGACCGGATTCCCCCCGTGGCAACCATCATCTTCCCCGCGCCTGATCAGAAAATACAAGGGTATCCGGGGCTGGAAAATATCCAGCTTTCGGCTTCGGGCAATGACGAGCAAAGTGACTCCGGCACTATCCAGTTCAGTGTTCAGGATACGGAAACCGATCTGTTCTGGAATTTCGAGACTTATGCATGGGTGCGCGGGCAAGTGGTTGCTCCTGCGCTGGTCTTTCAGGGCAATATGGGCGGGGAATGGGTCTGGTCCGACCCGCGTTTCAACCCCGATACCTACGGGCAACCCGGCTCGGGCAGCTATCGCCTGATGGCGCGGGCCATCGATGCGGCGGGCAATAAAAGCCCCGAAGTTTACGTCAAGTTTTACATTGATCATTTCGAAAAATAATTGCAAAGGAGGCCCCTATGCCGATCCAGAGTATTGCCTTTCACCAGCTTGGTGCATTTCCATATCCCTACCAGACCACAGGCATGGGAACCGCGCTAAGCATTGCGCTCTATCATGGCGACCCGTTTCTGGTTTTTCTGAGTCAGACGCAGTTTGAGGATGACCTGGTCTATATGCATCCGGAAACCGGCCGGATCATGCGGACCATTTCTTCCGGAAATTCGAACCAGGTGATTGACGGCATGGCCTATGACACGGATCTGGACGGATTCTGGGTCACCAAGGGCATTCTGGGCGGCCCCCCCGACCCGCAAACCATTCGTCTGCTGGACCACGATATGACCGTGCTGCGCGAGTTCCCGCAACCGGTTGAAAAAGGCTTCGGGATTGCGGTGAGCGGTGATAATCTGCTGGTAAGCGCCGCCGCGCTGCCACCGCCCCCCGGCACGCCTTTTGACCACCAGAACGACTTGTATGTGCTGGATAAAAACAGCGGGGCGGTGTTAAGTCGCATCGAAATTGAAACCGGCCATGCCGCATACGGGCTTAGCGCCTTTGACGGCCATGCGATCGTCGCGGATACGATTGATCACAGTATTTGGGTGCTCTCGCCCAGCGGCGCAATCATTGCGCATTGTGATTCCCCCCCGGGGTCTGGGCCTGCAATCGGCCCTCCATTCCGGGGCATGCAGGCCATCGCTGCCGATGTGCTTCGTGATCTGCAGTACATGCCCCAGCCGCTGGATTGCGCCCGTGGTGCCGATTCACCGGAATGGCAAGCCGGCCTGTGCGACCCCGATCTGGCCTGGAACCCCGCCCCGTGGGGAGAACGCAACCGGATCTATATTGCCAATGAAAGTGATCAAATGATCTATGTGGGCTATTTCACCGCCTGACCACGAATCGTAGCGCTCCCGCCTGCTGTCGGCATCATTGCTTGCGCAATGAGCCTCCAGCAGTTGGGCCGGGCCGTCTGCCTCTGCGGGGAGCCGCAAGCGGCCCCCCTTATCGGCAGAGCTTGTGCGGGCACAAGCAGGGGGCCAGCCCCCTCTGGCGCAAGCG
>JALXER010000370.1 GCA_027069385.1 Paracoccaceae bacterium | reverse complement strand
GGAATGGTCTGATCGAATCGGTGTTGATGACCATTGCATCAACCGTTGTGGGTATCGCGATTTCCATACCGATCGCGCTGGGGGCGGCGCGCAATATTGCGCCGTTGCCGATTTATCTGGCCTGCCGGATGATCGTGGCGGTATCGCGGGCGCTCAATGAAATAATCGTGGCAATTCTGTTTGTTGCGATTTTCGGCTTTGGGCCGCTGGCCGGCTTTTTGACCCTCAGTTTTGCAACCATCGGGTTTCTGGCCAAATTGCTTGCCGAGGATATCGAGGACATGAACAAGGTGCCCGCCGAGGCGGTCAAATCCACCGGAGCCAGTTGGCTGCAATGGATCAATTTCGGGGTGCAACCGCAGGTCATGCCGCGCCTGATCGGCCTGTCGATGTACCGGCTCGACATCAACTTTCGTGAAAGCGCGGTGTTGGGTCTGGTTGGCGCGGGCGGGATCGGTGCCACGCTGAACACCGCCTTCGACCGGTACGAGTTCGACTCGGTTGCCGCTATTCTGATCATCATCATTGTGACGGTGATGTCGTTGGAATACCTGTCAGGAATAATCCGCGAGAGGATCAAATAACATGCCGATGATTGACAAAGGTGACCTGAAGGTCTGGCAGGTTCGCGACCGGAACAAACAATTGTTGCGCTGGGCCATGTGGTTTTTCGGGGCGCTGGCTTTTGTGATTGCGTGGAAACAGATTTCCGACCAGACCACATGGGAATATTTCTGGGATTCTCCGCGGATCATGGCCGATATCGGCGGCAGGGCCATGCCGCCCAAATGGGACTATATCTCCAAATTGTGGAAGCCGATCTGGGATACGCTCAACATTGCAACCCTTGGCACCATGATAGCCCTGTTAATGGCGGTTCCTGTGGCGTTTATGGCGGCGCGCAACACCACGCCAAGCATGCTGTTCGTGCGCCCCATCGCCCTGCTGATCATCGTATCGACCCGCTCGGTCAACTCGCTGATCTGGGCGTTGTTGCTGGTGTCGATCGTCGGGCCGGGGGTGTTTGCCGGCCTGATCGCCATCTCTATCCGCTCTGTCGGGTTTTGCGCCAAGCTGCTTTACGAAGCTATCGAGGAAATCGACAAGGTGCAGGTCGAGGCCATAACCGCCACCGGAGCCAAGCGCTGGCAGGTGATGGTCTATGGCATCGTGCCGCAGATCATGCCCGCTTTTGCCGGAATCGCGGTGTTCCGCTGGGACATCAATATTCGCGAAAGCACCGTGCTGGGCATTGTTGGCGCGGGCGGTATCGGGCTGCAACTGCAAGGCTCGCTGGATATGATCCGCTGGCCGCAGGTTAGCCTGATTCTGCTGGTTATCCTTGTGGCGGTGGTGATTTCCGAATGGGTCTCGGCCAAGGTACGCGGTGCGATTATCTGATGCCCCGCGATACCGACTGGGCCTTTGACCAGTACGAGCAGGCGCGCAAGGCCATGCCCCGCGCCCGCTTTCCCGACCATTCCGAGCGCGTCGCCGATCTGGGTGATCTGGCCGACCGGTTCGATGTGTTCCTGCTCGATGCGTTCGGGGTGATGAATGTCGGCGATACCCCGGTTCCCGGCGCAACGGCGCGGGTGGCGGCCTTGCAGGAAGCTGGCAAGCAGGTGATGGTGCTGACCAACGGTGCCAGCTTTCCGACCTCGACCCGGGTTGACAAGTATCGCGACTACGGGTTCGAATTTGCCCCTGTCGATGTGATTTCCAGCCGTGATGCGCTGGCCGCGCAACTGGCGGGAATGCCGCCGATCAACTGGGCCGGTATGGCCCCGCAAGCGCCGCTTTTCGACGGGCTGGGAGTGCGGTTTGACCTGCTGGCGGATGACCCCGAAACCTATGATCGGGCGGGCGGGTTTTTGTTGCTCGGGTCGCAAATATGGAATGACTCCCGTCAGGCGCTGCTGGTGGATAGCCTGCGCGCCAATCCGCACCGGCCGGTGCTGGTCGGCAACCCCGATCTGGTTGCGCCTTACGAACACGGGTTCAACCTGCAACCGGGGCTGTACGCGCACTGGCTGGCGCGCGATACCGGCATTGTGCCGCGCTATACTGGCAAGCCGTATGCCGGTATTTTCGATCTGGCCAAACGCCGCATTCCGACCGGTGCCCGCGTGCTGATGGTGGGCGATACCCTGCACACCGATATTCTGGGCGGGGCGGCGGCGGGGTTCTCTACCCTGTTGATAGAGGATCACGGGTTATTTAAAGGTAAAGATATATCGGGCTATATACGGCAATCGGGGATTCGGCCGGATTTCATTGCCCCGACCACCTAAGGGGGCATGCATGATCAAAACCGTCAGCATTCGGGCGTTTGACGACCAGAAACCGGGCACTTCGGGGCTGCGCAAAAAGACTGTGCATTTCATGCAGCCCGACTATCTGGAGGCCTATATCCAGTCGATATTCAACGCGGTGCCGGTCAGGCGGATGCTGCTGGGCGGTGACGGGCGCACTTTTAACGATGCCGCGATTGCGCAGATCCTGCGCATGGCGGCGGCCAACGGGGTTGAACAGGTGATCGTCGGCCAGAACGGGTTGATGTCCACCCCCGCCGCCAGCCACCTGATCCGCAAACACGGGCTGGATGGCGGGATTATCCTGTCGGCCAGCCATAATCCGGCGGGGCCGGACGGGGATTTCGGAGTCAAGTTCAACGGCGCCAATGGCGGGCCGGTGCCCGACGCGGTGACCGATGCGATCTATGCCCGCACCAAAGAAGTGTCGGAGTATCGCATAACCGGCCAACCGGCCCCCGCTCCGGACAGGATCGGAGAAACGATGCTGGGTGACATGCGGATATGCGTGGTTGATCCGGTAGAGGATTACGCGGCGCTGATGCGTTCCCTGTTTGATTTCGACGCGATACGGGCGATGTTTCAGGGCGGTTTCACCCTTTGTTTTGACGCGATGCACGCGGTGACCGGCCCCTATGCCCGGGCGATTTTCGAGGGAGAGCTGGGCGCGGCCGCTGGCTCGGTGATCCATGCGGTGCCGCTGCCCGATTTTGGCGGTGGTCATCCCGACCCGAATCCGGTCTGGGCGCGGGGCCTGATGGAGCGGATGTTTGGCGATGACGCGCCCGATTTCGGCGCGGCCTCGGACGGTGACGGAGACCGCAATATGATCGTCGGGCGCGGTATTTACGTTGGCCCTTCGGACAGTCTGGCGGTGTTGGCGGCCCATATGCCGGGGCTTGTCGGCGTGGCGCGCTCCATGCCGACCAGCAGCGCGGTGGATGCGGTGGCGCGGGCGCGCGGGGTGCCGGCCTATGCGGTGCCCACGGGCTGGAAATACTTTGGCAACCTGCTCGACGCGGGGCTGATTTCGATTTGCGGAGAGGAAAGCGCCGGTACCGGCGGTGACCATGTGCGCGAAAAAGACGGTATCTGGGCGGTGCTGGCATGGCTGGAGCTTTTGGCCAAACGCCGCCAGCCGGTGACCGAAATCATGCAAGCGCACTGGCGCGATTATGGCCGCCACTATTTTGCCCGCCACGATTTTGAGGAAATCGACAGCGCCGCCGCCGATGCGCTGGTCGGGGCGCTGCGTGAAAACCTGTCCGGCCTTGGCGGCCAGTCTTTCATGGGCCTGACGGTGAAATCGGCGGATGATTTCACCTATACCGATCCGGTTGATGGCTCGGTCGCGCAAAATCAGGGCGTCATTATCCGGTTTGAGACCGGCGAACGGGCGATGATACGCCTTTCGGGCACCGGCACCAGCGGCGCGACGCTGCGCTTGTATCTGGAACGGCCGGTTGCGGGGCCAAAGGGGCTGGATATGAACCCCGCGCAGGCGTTGCAACCGCTGGCCAGCGCCACCTATTCCCTGATTCGCCTGACCGGATTCACCGGACGCGACGCCCCGGATGTCATCAGCTAAGCTTTGCGATGGCCTGATTGATCTTGTCGATTCCGGCCGGAATGTGCTGGGTCTGGATCGAGCTGTACGCCAACCGGAAAAAGTTGCGCGGAAAATCGTCACCGGCAAAAAACGGCGCGCCCGACTCGATAATCACCCCGTCCTCCAGCAGGTTCTGCGCCAGTATTTCGGTGTCGATATGCTCGGGCGCCTCGACCCAGAAATTCGACCCGCCCGAGCGTGCCTTGCCGATAATCTTGATGGCGCTGTTGCCGATCGCCTGATCCATCACCGCGCGGCGCTTTTGAAACACGTTGCGCATCCGCTTGATCATCGCGTCATAATGGCCCAGCCCCATGAAATAGGCAGTGGTGCGCTGGATATGCCCCGGCGGGTGGCGCAGCATCGCCAGCCGCAGCGCGCGGGCCTGCTCGATCAGCGGTTCCGACCCCACGATAAAGCCCAGCCGCAACCCCGGAAACAGCGATTTGGAAAAGCTGCCCACATAGATTACCCGCCCGTTCTGATCCAGCGATTTCAGCGCCGGAGAGGGCGATTTGAGGAAGCTCATCTCGAATTCGTAGTCATCCTCGACAATCATGAAATCCCGTGCCTGCGCCAGTTGCAACAGCTTGCGCCGCCGGTTCATCGGCATGGTCACCATGGTGGGGCACTGGTGCGAGGGCGTGGTGAACAGCACATCCAGATCATCGGGCAGGCGCTTGGGCGGCAGGCCCTGCTTGTCAATTTCGATCGGCGCCATCTGGCAACCGGTATGGCGCAGCACCTCGCGCACACCATGATAACCGGGGTTTTCAAAGGCGGCGGTGCTGTTGCGGTCCAGCAGGATCTGCGCGGCAATCCACATGGCATTCTGCGCCCCGACTGTGACCAGAATTTGCTCGGGGCGGGCCAGAATACCGCGGCGCGGCAGGGTATGGCGCATGATAAAGCGGATCAACTCGGGGTCGTCATGCACGCCGTAATCCGAAGTCAGACTATCAAATTCCTTTTTGCCAAGGGCTTGCAGCGCGCATAGCCGCCAATGGGTCTGGTTGAACAGGCTCGGGTCGGGCTGCCCGCACATGAACGGATAACGGAATTGCCGCCAGTTGGGCACCTTGTTGGTGCTTTTGCCGTCGGAATAGCGCCGCTTGATCACCCGATCCCATTTTACCTTGTCGTGCTCGACCTGACCCAGTTCTTTGGGCAAGGGCGCAGTGGGCGCGGTGGGCGAAACGAAATAGCCCGAACGGTTGTTGGAATAGATGTAATCATCGGCCACCAGTTCGTGATAGGCCAGCGTAACGGTGATGCGCGAAATGCCCAGATGCTCGGCCAGTTTGCGCGACGAGGGCAGCTTTTCCCCCGGCTGAAAGCGCCCGTCAAGGATCGCCGAAGCGACGATCTGGCGGATCTGGTATTGCAGTGACCCCTGAAACCCCGGGTCCAGAAAAAACATGTCTTGGGCAAGTGGCATTGCGACTCCTGACTGGACTTAATCCGCATGGGCATCTGGGGGTAAGACAAGCGTATTTCCCCTCCTAGTGTCAATTCCAATAACGCGCCAAGGCGCGGGATTTTCTCGAACATCAAAGGAATATGGCCATGGCGCATGACATGCTGACAAACTCGCTAGAGGAATACTGGATCCCGTTCACCGACAATAAAGGCTTTAAGGCCGATCCGCGTCTGGTGGTGAAATCGAGCGGTAACTATCTGACCGACCACAAGGGCGGGCAGGTGATTGATGCCTCTTCGGGGCTGTTCTGCTCGCCCGCCGGTCATGCGCACCCCAAGATCGTCGAGGCGGTCCACGAGACCATGAAAGACCTGACCTATGTCGCGGCCTTTGGCACCTCGCACCCGCTTTCCTTTGCGTTGGCCGAAAAGCTGTCGCGCCTGCTGCCCGAGCCGATAAACCATGTGTTTTTTGTCAATTCTGGGTCCGAAGCCGTTGATACCGCGCTGAAAATGGTGATGGCTTATCATAGCGCCATGGGGCAGGACCGGCACCGGTTTGTGTCGCGCGAACGGGCCTATCACGGGGTGAATATCGGCGGGGTTTCCCTGTCGGGGCTGGTCAGTAACCGCAAAACCTTTCAGTCGGTCATGCCCAATATCGTAATGATGCGCCACACATGGGACGAAAACGAACTGTTCGTGCGGGGCCAGCCCGAGGGGCGCGGCGTTGAACTTGCCAACGACCTGCAACGCGCCGTTGATACCTTTGGCGGCAGCACCATAGCTGCCTGTTTTGTTGAACCGGTGGCGGGGTCCACCGGCACGCTGTGCCCGCCCAGGGGCTATCTGGAGCGCCTGCGCCAGATTTGCGACGAAAACGGCATTCTGCTGGTGTTTGACGAGGTCATCACCGGGTTTGGCCGCATCGGTGGCCGGTTTGCCGCCGATGTGTTCGGCGTGACGCCCGACATTATGACCATGGCTAAGGCGCTGACCAACGGCTCTATCCCGATGGGCGCGGTCGCGGTTAAAGACAGCATTTACGAGGTGATTACCGACAAGGCCGCCCCGGGTGCCATCGAGTTTTTCCACGGTTACACCTATTCGGGCCACCCCGCTGCCTGTGCCGCGGGCCTTGCGGCGCTGGAACTGTACGAAACCGAGGGCCTGTATGACCGTGCGGCGGCGCTGTCGCCCTATTTCCTCGATTCGGTCTATGCGCTGCGCGACCACCCGATGGTACGCGATATTCGCGGGATCGGGTCATTGATCGGGTTCGAGCTGAAATCGAACGGTACGCCGGGCGCGCGCGGCGGGCAGGCGCAAAAAGACCTGTTCTGGAACGGTATGCACGCCAAATTCACCGGTGACACCGCCATTCTGGCCCCGATGTTTATTGCCGAGCAATCCCACATTGATGAAATGGTCGGCAAACTGGCAAAAACGCTGGACGGGTTGGCCTAGAAAACCGCTAACCGGCCAAAACCCGTGGCCGGTTAACCTGCGGTTATTCGGCGTTGGCAAATCCGATCAGGCGGTCGAGTTCCCGATATTCGTAAAGCTGCACCAGAAAACGCGCGGGGTTTAAACCGGCAAAACGCAGCCTGTTTTCCGGCTCGGGGGGGACATCCTGACCAAAGCCCAGCAAAACCACAAACATTCCGTTTGACGGGACAACCGAAAAATGGCGTTCAGAAGGCAGGATGTCGGAAAACAGCCTGCCTTGGTGGTCGGGCATGACTTGCAACAGGGCTTCTAACCGGCCCAGGGCCAGTTCGGCAATTTCCCGACTGGGAAAGGGAATTGCCAGCGCGCCGGTCATATGCGTGCCTTTTTGCCAATACAGTATTGCATAGCGCGTAAAAAACGGGGGTCCGGCCAGATTGTGCCCCGGCGCATTCGCGCGCGCGGCCTCGATCTGCTCAATCGTGGTGTTGCCTTGGGCAAACAATTCCGCGATGCCCTCGCTGCGCATGGGTTGGCCCTGAAAAAACACCGCCTTGGTCAAATCGCCAAACCCCGTTGCTTCGTAAGCGGCGTTAAAGATAGCGGCAACATGCGGGTCATCGGTCAGCCTTGATCGGGCTGTCAGGGTTTGCTCTATGCTGGTCCAAGTCGGGGCAAACAAAAGATTGCCGTTGAACAGGGAAAACCGCTGGGAGCGGCCGCGCCCCGAATTGAACGGATCCTCGGGGTCCGGGCTGCCAAAATCGGCGCTCAGGTCTTCGCCGCGAAACCAGATATCGGCATCAAAGCGGCGGTCAACCGCGAACCCGTGATCCCGCAATACTGTGTCCATTTCAGCGGGGTCCGTGGGCACGCCGGTCATGATAACGCCGGTATGGGGCAACTCCCCCCAACCGGCAAGCTTGTCTATGTCAAACAGCGAAAACCCGAATTCGGAGCGGCCGCCCTGTTCAAGCCGCTGCAGGTTCCGGATATCGAAATCCAGAAACGGGCCGACAATTACAAACGGTGCCAAAGAATCGGTTTCGGCCTCTACCTGCGAATAGCCAATCAGTATATTGCGCCTGATCGCCCCCATATCGATCAGCGAGACCGCGCCGCTTGCGTGTACCGGAATATTTGCCGCCAATGTTGCCAGCGGACGATCGCTTTCTTGCGCCAACCCTGCAACGGGTATCATACCAAGGCAGGCAGCACCTGCCAGATTAAACATCCAACCCATAGATAAATCCTTTGCAAAAAGGATATGTTAGGATGGCAGGTCTTGTTTGGCAACAGGGGTTGAATCGTCGTCCTGCGGGTCGTCTTCGTCAGGGGACGGGGCGTTGTCGGGTTCCTTGGCCGGTTCGTCCTCGGGGGGCTGTTCGGGCTCGTTGCGCATCAGCAGCGGCAGCATGGCTTCGGACAGGCCGGCGTGTTCGGTCTCGGCGGGTAATGCCCATGACAGGGTGTCGAAGGCCTCGCAGTTAGAGCAGGTCGGGGACCAGATCGGGTGGATGCTGTGACAGGCCGAACAGACCCATTGTTCGCCACGCGGCGCGGTCAGCGCCCGCGCCAGCCAGCCGCGCACCACCTCTTCGGGGGCGCCCTCGCCACGGGTCACGGCGGCCATCAGGGCCAATGTGCGCGCGGTCGGGTTCTTTTCGGCCAGATCGCCCAGCGCCCGACGGGCCGCGGGAAAATCCTCGGCGGCCAGATGCAGCTCGGTTTCGAGCAGGCGGGTTTCGGGGTGGTCGGGCTTCAGACGCAGGAACGGTGCGAAACGGGTCAGGCGCTCGGCCGGGGTTTCGTCGGGGGCGATGGCGGCATAGGCCGCAGCAAGGTCGGGATGGGGGTTTGCCTCCCACGCTTTGTTCAGCACCCGCACCGCGTTGCGCGGCGTCCCTTCCGAAGTATAGACCTGCGCGGCCAGCACCGCACCGGGCACCAGCGCGGGCGCATTGCGGTTGGCCATCAGGGCGGCATCGCGCGCCGCGCCAATGTTGCCCGCCTTGTGATAGGTCATCGCATCGGCCACCGACAGCACCGCATCGCGCCGGCGCACCACGTCTTTTGGCAGGGTCTTGGCGCGGGCTTTGGCGTTGAGCGTCCGGCGCGCACCGGCCCAGTCTTCGGCCTCGGATTGCAGCGCGAACAGCGTGTCCTGCACGGCATTATGCCCCGGTTTCAGCGCAAAAGCCTTTTCCGCCAGTTTCAGCGCCCGTTCGGTATCGCCTTCTTCCAGCTTGGCATTCATCAGCCCCTTGACGCCGATAAAACGGGTGCGGTCATTGCCCAGCAACTGTTTGTAAAGTTCAATCGCCTTGATCCGGTCGCCGGTCATTTCGGCGGCTTGCGCGGTCAAAAGCCGGGTCAACTCGGGCTTGTGCAGCAGCTTCTCGGCCTTGGCCGCCCGCGCCACCGCCTTTGGCCCCTCGCCCGAGGCCAGCGCGATCATCGCGTCGGACAGGGCCGCATAGCCCTTGCGCTCGCGGTTCTTGTCGAAATAGCGGTTAAGCGCGGTTTTTTCGCCCATCAGGGTCCGGATAATCGCCAGAATCAGCCCGGCCAGTTTCAGCAGAATCCAGAACGCGGCAAAGGCAACCAGCAATAACAACAGGAATTTGAGCGGCGTCAGTTGCAGTTCCTGCCCGCCAAAGGCAATCTGGATTTGCCCCGGCGTATCCTGAATATACATCAGGCCAAAGGCCAGCGCGGCGGCAAGAACAACAAAAATACCGACTTTAATCAAAGAAAAGATCACATCATTCACCCAAATTCAGTGCAGTTACCAAGCTGTCAACCGCCGCCAGCGCATCCAGCCGCTGTTGGGCGTGGTCCATCCAGCCTTGCATGGCGGCCTGCGCGGGGTCGGGCAGGGTTTTGGCGGTTGCAATCGCCCCCGCCAGATCCTCGCGATGTAAGGCACCTTCGACCCGCGACAGGATGGCGTCTACACTGTCGCCTTCCTGTTCGGTCAGGCTGCGGGTGGCCACCTGCGCGCGCATGAACGCACCAATAGAGGCCAGCGCCCCGCCTTCTTCGGCCTCTGCGCTGATAGATATGCGGATTGCCTCGTGCGCGGCGGGCACAAATTCCTGTTGCAGATCATCAAGCGTCAGCACACCGGTTTGGGCGATCACAGGCAGCGGATCGGGAATATCGACATCGCTGGCCGAGCTAATCGCGGCCAGCGCATCGACAAACGGCGCACCGCTGATCAGGGCCGCATCGATGGACTGCACGGCGGCATTGATTTGCGCCAGCGTTTCTTCGCCGCGCCGATCTTGCGTCACCTCGACCACTTCGGCCCGCGCGGTTTCAAGCTGGCCGTCAACCTTGGCGTTCAACTGGTCCAGCGTTTGCGCAAATTCGCCCTGATGGGTGACCAGATTGTCGATTTCGGCCTGCATGGCATCGATCCGGGTGCGATAGGCGGCGATGCTGGCGGCCATATCCGCCGAAATGGTGCCGCCTTGCGATTCGACATTCCCGAGGCTTTCGGTCAGCGAGGCAAACTCGGCAATCAACCCTTCAACGCGGCTTTCCAGCGCCCAAAGGCGGCTTTCGATCGCGGTGCTGTCGGCGGCGGCCACCTGATCGGAAAGCGCCTGCATCTGGGTGCGCAGCGGGTCGATGACATCGGTTTGAAAACCGGCCAGGCGACGTTCGAATTCGGCGCGGCCCGGCAGGGCCTCCAACGTGGCCAGCCTGCCCGATACCTCTTGCCGAAGCGCGGCGACCTCCTCCATAGAGGCGTTATCCTGCGGGCTGAGCCAATGGGCCAGCGGTGCCAGACCCTTAGGCAACAAGGGCGCAATTTTCGGTGCAGCCCAGATGCCGATTCCGGCACCGACAAACAGAATCATC